>CAZNEH010000004.1:0-60411 GCA_964572175.1 uncultured Gammaproteobacteria bacterium | reverse complement strand
AGATAAATACTGGGATTTTGTAGATGCGATTAATAAGACTTGTACTTATAATGATGTAGATACTTGCTGGGAAGGTGTAGCCGCAACTACTGGAGTTAATGCGACTAGTGTAAAAACTTGTGAACAAAATGATGCTTTAAGCTTACTAGCTACTGAGGTAGAGCTTAATGAAAAATATGATATTTCTGGATCCCCTGCTTTAGTAATTAATGATTCTCTGTATAGTGGTGGACGAGCTCCAGAAGATTATAAAACAGGAATTTGTTCTGCTTTTATTAATGCTCCGGAAGCATGTAGCACAACTTTAGGTGCTGCTTCTGCTAGTACTGGCGATGCTTCTTGTGAATAGATGATCCCTTCACCATTAGTTTTAACAATCTTTGGGCTGCTGATAATTTCAGCAGCCTTTGTTTTAGGCGGGCTTTCTTTAGCACCTTGGGTACCTTTAAGAAAGCGAGATATTAAAAGAGTTTTAAGGCTAGCAAATTTAAAACCAGGCCAAGTTTTTTATGAACTAGGATGTGGAGATGGAAGGCTAATAAGATCTATTCCTGATAATATTACAGCTATTGGACTAGAGATTAATCCCTTATTATATTTATATTCTAAATTAAGATCTAGGAATAAAATAATAAAACTAAAAAATTTATATAAAGAAGATTTGTCTACCGCAGATGTGATTTTTGTTTTTGGAATGCCAGAAAAAATAGCTAAAAAATTAAAAGCTAAGTTAATCAAAGAATTAAAACCAGGAACTAAAATTATTTCTTATGCTTTTGAATTTAAAGACTGGCAGCCAGTAACACAAGACAAGCCAAATAAGAAAGAAGTAAGTATTTATTTATATAAAATTTAATCTGAATTCATCTCAGTAAGCTCGGCGGTAACCTCTTGCTCTTCACCATCATGATAAATCTTTAATGTTACAGTGTCACCCACTGTTTTTTTATTTATGATTGTAGATAAATTATTGTCTTCGTCTATTTTAGTAGAATCAACTTCTAAAATAATATCGTTTTCTACTAACCCGGCCTTGTCGGCTGGTGATCCAGGAATAACAGCTAATTGATTAGGATTAGAACCTCGGATAATTAAAGCTCCGTAGCTATAATCAAGGCTATTTTCTGCAGCGATTTCTTCAGTTAAAGGAATATAGCGAATACCAAGCATGGGGCGGATAATACGGCCATATTTTTGAACACTGGCAATAGCAGATTTAGCATCGTCTATAGGAATAGCGAAACCAATTCCCTCGGCTAATTCTGTCCGGTCGATAGCTACGTTAATACCGATTACTTGACCAGACAAGTTAATTAATGGGCCGCCAGAATTACCCTGGTTAATAGAAGCATCAGTTTGAATAAGATTAGTCAGGTTACCACCTAAATCACGCGCTAAGCCGGAAATTATGCCTTTGGTGACGGTATTTTGGTACTCAGCTAAGCTATTACCAATAGCAATAACAGTTTGACCAGCACTAAGATCACTAGAATCCCCTAGTTCGATAACTTCTAACTCTTCGGCGTTTATTTTTAAGATAGCTAAGTCGTTAACTGGGTCGCGGGACAACACTTCAGCGTCGTAAGTGGTGTCGTCGGACATAACTACGGTGTAGTCTGCCTGTTGATCAGTAACAACATGGCGATTAGTTAAAATAAGACCATCTTCTGAAATAATAAAACCAGTTCCTCCGCCAACCTCTTGATAAGAAGAATAATTTTTATAATAACTGCCCAAATCTTTAGAAATAACAATACTGACTACTGAGGGACTAGCTTTGGTAGTTGCTTGTTCAGCTGCAGAGTCTTCTTGAACTGTTAGATTCTGAGTAGTATTTAACGTATCTGAATCTTGAAAATAAAAATGATAAACCACTAGACTAGATACGCTAATAACAGCTCCTCCCAGGATACCAAAAATAAAGCCTATAATAATGGCTTTTAATGTGGTCATAATCTACTCAATAGTGATTGCGCCTTCAGGGCAGCTCTCAGCAGCTTGGGTAGCGCAATCAGCTTCACCGATTACTTCTGCTTTTCCTTGATCACCAAGCTTAAAGCAACTTGGACATAAAGCTACGCATGTTCCGCAACCAGTACATAATTCGTGATCTACTTTGATCATATTTGTTGAGACGAGGCATGCCTCGTCTTTACATTAATTATTAATTAAAATTCTATTCCATGGCGCGCAGGATTGCGGCGATGATAATAATGTTTAGCCATCTCCATGTCTGTGACTAGATGGGCTAGATCGATTAATTCTTTAGGGGCTTTACGGCCAGTGAGAACAACTTCGGTTTCTTGGTGCTTATTTTCTAAAAAGCTAACTAGATCATGTAAATCTAAGGCCTTGTAGTGGGCGGCTGGATTAACTTCGTCTAAAATTAATAAATCTGGACGATCTTTTATCATTTGCTGCCGTAAATATTCCATGGCTTTCCCAGCTAAGTAAACATCCATGTCTGAAGGGTTTTCTGGATTTACTAAATCTGGGTTTCCAAACTGAATTAACTCGATATTGGGGACGTCTTGATAAAATTTATACTCTCCTAAATCTTTGTCTGCTTTTAAAAATTGAACAACTAAAACCTTGTGGCCATGGCCCAAAGCCCTAGCCGCCAATCCTAAAGCAGCGGTACTTTTACCCTTGCCCTCACCTGTATATACGTGAATTAATCCTAAATTCTTTCGAGGGTTATATTGTTTTCCTGGTTTTGGATGAATAATCATAATTATATTATACCACGTATTTCACAATCATCAACATATTCGTCCATAATCTCTTTAAATTCCTCTATTTCTTGAGTAGTAAAGCTTTTAGCTTCGGACAAGCTAAGGTCTAAAGTTTTTTGTGGTCTAAATTGTTGTAAGTAGTATTTTTTAGCCCCTTGAATTAATCTGCCAATCTCATGAAAGTCTTGTTTCTTGAAAAATTTAGGTAAAATAGTGGTACGGAATTCATAAGGAATATTATTGGCTAGTAAAAATTTTATACTTTTGGCAATATCATCAGAAATAACTCCTGTAATATCAGAATATTTATCTAGAGAGTGTTTAATGTCCATGGCGACATAGTCTATTTTTCCCTGTTTAGTTAAATCTTCTAGCATTTTGAAATTCATGCCGTTAGTGTCTAACTTAACTAATAGATCTAGGTCTCTAATTTTGTTTATAAATTCTGGAAGATCCTTATAGATAGTGGGCTCGCCACCAGTAATAACTACTCCGTCTAATACTCCTTGACGTTTACGTAAAAAAGACAGAATCTCTGATTCTGCGATTTCCGGAAAATACTTATCTGGATCTACCAGCTCGGGGTTGTGGCAGTACTTGCAACGAAAGTTACAACCCCGAGTAAAGATGATGGCAGATGTTTTTTCCGGATAATCAATAAAACTAGTTTTTTGTAATCCGGAGATGATCATATTTTATTGACCGCAACCACAACCAGGTGTTTGGTCGTAGGTTTCACGATCAAAGAATTCAGCCCGTTTACCGGTGTTCCATTGTTGAACCGGGGTTAGGAATCCGACTACTCTAGAGTAAACGTCGCATTTTTGTCTTTGGTCTTGAAGATTTTTGTCCTCCATATGATTTTTCTTTTAGTTTTTTAAGTTATATAAATTTATGATAGGTTGTAATGTTTGACTGGATTTTTGATATTCTTCTTAGTTGGTTCTTTATAACCAATTTCTTCGTCACACTTAGGACAATAGAAATGTTCTCCAGCTAAGTAACCATGCTTTGGACAAACAGAGAATGTAGGGGTAATAGAATAGTATGGTAGAGAATATTTATCTGAAATTGTTTTAACTAGTTTTTTACAAGCGGCTGGATCTAATTGCTCTCCGACAAACCCATGTAATACAGTTCCACCAGTATATAAAGTCTGTAAAGGATCTTGTAAATCTAAAGCGTCGAATAGATCGTCGGTATAACCAACTGGTAAATGAGTAGAGTTGGTATAATATGGATCAGCTCCGCTATGTTGATAATTATCTTCGTTAGCACAGATTAAGTCTGGGTGATCTTCTTTATCTTTTTTAGCAAATCGATAACTAGTTCCTTCAGCTGGGGTAGCTTCTAGGTTGTAAAGGTTGTTAGATTCTTTTTGGAACTCTATCATTCTAGCTCTCATATATTCCATGATATCTAAAGCCATTTCATGGCCTTCTTTACTTAGAATGTTTTTACCCATGAAGTTGATTAAACACTCGTTCATTCCATGGATTCCAATGGTGTTAAAGTGATTTTTCCAATAGGTGCCCATTCTTTCTTTAACTCCGCGTAAATAATACTTACTGTACGGATAAAGACCTTGCTCGGTAAACTCTTCTAAGATATCACGCTTAATGTCTAGGCTTTGACGAGCTAGGTTCATCATGTTGTCTAAACGCTTGTAAAGATCTTTTTTATTCTTAGCTAAATAGCCTAAACGAGGTAAATTGATAGTAACTACACCGATAGAACCAGTTAAAGGGTTGGCCGCAAATAAGCCTCCGCCCCTCTTCCTAAGCTCTCTATTATCTAGGCGCAATCTACAGCACATAGAACGAGCATCGTCTGGGTCCATGTCTGAATTTACAAAGTTAGAGAAATAAGGAACTCCGTATTTAGCGGTCATTTCCCACATTTTTTCTAAAGCCTTGTTGTCCCAGTCAAATTTCTTAGTAATATTGTAAGTAGGAATTGGGAAAGTAAATACTCTACCAGTAGCGTCTCCTTCAAGCATGACTTCGGCAAAAGCGCGGTTAATCATGTCCATTTCCTTTTGGAACTCTTTGTATTTCCTTGGCTTTGGTTTACCGCCGATGATAACAGCTTCGTCTCCAACCATTTTTGTTGGCTTAACATCCATAGTAATGTTAGTGAAAGGAGTTTGGAAGCCAACTCTAGTCGGCACATTCATGTTGAAAACAAATTCTTGTAAAGCTTGCTTAACATCTTCGTAAGTAAGCTTATCATAATGAATAAATGGGGCTAAATAAGTGTCGAAGTTAGCTAAGGCTTGAGCTCCAGCAGCCTCTCCTTGTAAAGTGTAAAAGAAATTTACTAATTGCCCTAAAGCACTTCTAAAATGTTTAGGTGGTTTACTAGAAATTTTATGAGCTGCTCCTTTAAAACCATACATTAGAATGTCTTTTAAGTCCCAGCCACAGCAATAAACTGATAATAATCCTAGATCATGGATGTGCATATCAGCATTTAAATGAGCGTCACGAATTTCAGCTGGATAAATAGTATAAAGCCAGTACTTAGAAGAAATTGCAGAGGAAACATAGTTGTTTAATCCTTGTAAGGAAAAGCTCATGTTACTGTTTTCTTTAACTCTCCAGTCTCCTTGACCAATATAGTTTTCAACTAATTCTTTGAAATTAGTAGTAGTATCGGTAATTCCTCTTAATTTAGTGCGTTGTTCACGATATAAGATATAAGATTTAGCAACTTTTACTAAGTCTTCTTCAATTAATATTTTTTCCACTGAATTTTGAACTTCTTCTACAGTAGGAACAGTGTGTCCGTCGTAAACTTTGTCTAAATATTTGACCACTTTTTCAGTAACTTTACGAGCTACTTTAAGATCTTCTTCGCCAATAGCTTGAGTGGCCTTAAAAACAGCGACTGTTATTTTATCTGGATCGAATTTCTTTAAACTTCCGTCTCTTTTTTTGATCCGAGTAAGGCTTTGCTTCTTTTTAGTTGCTTTGCTTACTTTTTTGCTTTTCTTTTTGGCGGGCATTTCTTTTTATTTAATAATTTATTTAACTCCTTTTTAAAAGTATCTAAATCTTCAAAATCATGATAAACAGAGGCAAATCTAATATAGGCAACTTTATCAGCCTTTTTTAGATGCTTCATAATGATCTCACCAATTTGTTGACTGGTGATCTTATCTTGTTTAGCCTTGATTTGAATATCTCTTTCAATACTATTAATGATTCGCTTAAACCTCTCTGGGGTTACAGATCTTTTTTCTAAAGCTCTTTGAATTCCCTTGGCTAGCTTTTCTTTATCATAAGGTTCTTCTTCCCCATCATTTTTAACAACACTAAGATTAAGGATTTCTACTTCCTCTACTGTAGAAAAACGAAAGGTGCACTTTTCGCACTCTCTTCGTCTTCTAATCGTAATTCCCTCCTCTAGGGCCCGAGAATCGACGACTTTTGTGTCTTGGTTGTGACAAGCCGGGCAAATCATATACTTTTTTACCTAACGACAAGCTGTAGGCAAATTAGTTATTTTGTTAAACACTACATATTGTGGTGTGTAAACTTATTATAGCACAATATCTGGTAAAACAAAATCCCCTAATGTTAGGGGATCCTGGAAAACTTGTGGATAAGTTAGAAGATATTTGCCTGTTCTTGGGCTGCGGCTCTAAGCTTGTCTCCGTTTCTAAAGACAAACAAGTGATAATCGTTTAAAGACTCGTGGGCAACCATGTTAAAGTTCTTTTTTAAACGAGAGAGAGCTGATCCAGATAAAGCATCGGCAATATCCCAGTTACGTAAAACGTAATATTTTTTACTAGGAGAGGTAAACCATTCGATAGTTTTATTGTTGTAGTATTCAGGATCTTTAGAATAAAGAAATTTCCAGATTCGACCGGCATAAGTGCGGCTTTTTTTAACTGGGGTAGACCAACTAGTGTCACCAGCATTATAGGTACTACTATATAATTTACTTCCCCATTTCCATAATAGATTTACCTGACCATTTTCAAAAGCTTGAATCTTTGGTAAATAAAGAGAACTGGGTTTAGCAAAGATATTTTGCTCCTTTACCCAACCAGAGCTTTTTTGGACAGCAACATGTAAATGTTTTTTACTATTTTTTACTGCTTTAAAGACAACTATTACCTGACCGGAACCATAATCATTAAAATGCACTTCGCCTTTTCTAATATCTCCGATGTTAGAGAATACTCGTTGTTCACTTGTACTCCAAACACCATGATCATTTTCTAAGGTAGCTAAATAAGCATCATTGTCTCTGTGATAAACAGCGTAAATGTTATTTCCTACTTTATAACTTCCCAAATATTCCCCCTCTATAGTTGCTATGCTTTCAGCAGTTGAGGAATATCCATCAGCCCAATTAAATAATTCGAATTCATCTTCTTGCTGATCAACAAAATAAAACAAATTATCACCAATGTTGACCATATCTTCTGTTAAATTAGTAATTGGCTTAGGTTCATATTCTTCCCAATCATCCTGAGGAATCTCTCTTCCTAAGATTACTTGTTCTTGATTGATTAATTTTATTGAAATTGAGCTTTCTCCAGCATCACCAATTTCAAAATCAATATCTCCTTGATTTTCAACAGTGAGTAAATCATTAATCATTATAGGATCATTGGTTACAGGGGCATCAAATCTTTCTAGATGAAGAGCATGGGGATTAAGAGTCATGTCATCAAGATAAAAACCAGAGTCAATTTGATAAAGATGGGCTATTTCAGTGATAAAAACACCATCAGAGTCATAATATTCAGCTATCCAAGCTACGTAATTATCTACATGCTCAGAGGGGTTTCCTTTATAAGCTTCGATTTGTAAATCTCTGATTACATAAGACTCAGCTCCAGAAACCTCGTCATTAGTCATAGTCGTAGCATTAAGCCAATCTCCACCATCAGAAGCGGTTAATTTGCCATAGACCACTACCCCAGTATCGTCTTCATCAGGATAAGCAACTAAGGCAGAGCCATCATAATGAAGAACGCTTTTAATATCATCCTTAACTCCAGGAAAATCTCCAGTTAATAAGGTGCCGCTAATGTCTTTGGCTTGGGCAGGCCCCATTAATAGGAAAATTCCTAGAAATAAGAACCCGGTGCTTAGAAGTTTTTTGAGCATAGTTTTTATTTTTAATTAATTTTTTTCTTTAAATTATATTTTTTAGTAACTAAATATTTTCTAATTATTCTTTTGTTAGTCCTGATTTGTAAAATATTATTTTTTCCTTCCTTGGTTTTGCTGACTTTTAAATTCTTAGCCTTAAAAACCTTGGTCGAATCTTGGATGCCAAATTTTTCTTGGTTAATTAATATTCTAGTGATAACCACTTTTGCCTTATTAGTCCTTGTTTTAAGAGTATTAACAAGAAAATATCTATTTCTTAATTTTAATATTTGAGAATTAACATTTTCTTGGATATTTTTAGCTATGACCTTCTTTTTTAAAAGTTGTCCGTTTAAACAATTTACTAAGGCTATTTTCTTACCTCTAGATTGAGCAGTAATACAATAACCGCTATTTCTATATAATTCAATCTTTGTTTTTTTGTCTGAAACTATATTAAAAATATTAAAAGTATATTTAGTATCGTCAGCATAAGTGACTATTATATTACCATTATATCCTCCTCTTATTCGACTTATTAAATCAGCGTTTCCAAAAGGATCTATGTTGTAATAACTAGAATTTTGAGCAACGGTGTCATCTGGATCATCGCCAGGGATTAAACCCTCTGAGCTAGTAATTCCATCTCCATCTTCGTCAATATTAAGATATCCTAAATAAGCTGCTCCAGCAGTAAACCCTCCTTCACTTTGCCCCATGGCACCAATTAAAATATCATCATAGCCGTCATTATTAACATCTCCAGCAGAGGAAATATTTTCAGAATTAATAGAAAGATCACTAGCTTCTTCTCCAATAAATTTTAAAATAGGCCTAACTGCTAAAGAATCGACTCCTAAATTAATAGTAGGGGAAAAAGAGTTGGCACCATAGATAAGATAAGTAGCCCCAGCATTAGATCCTCCGGCATCATCGAAGGCATAAATTAAAATATCATCATAGCCGTCATTATCTACGTCTCCAGCAGAGGAAACAGCAAAACCAGCTGAATCTAAATAGGCTTCACCAATTAATTTAACATCAGCATCTCCTAGGTCTATAGAACTATCTAAAGAAGTAGAGCCATATATTAAATAAGCAGCGCCATTAAGATTTTCTCCAGCATTTTGACTAGGAGCACCGATTAAAATGTCGTCATATCCATCATTATTAACGTCTCCAGCAGAAGAAACAGAGTTACCAGCATCATCGCTAGCTTCTTCTCCAATTAATTTAACATCAGCATCACTAAGATTTATAGAACTAGCCAAGCTAGTGGAACCATATATCAAATAAATAGCCCCTGAATTAGATCCTCCAGCGTCTTGATTGGCAGCGCTAATTAAAATATCATCATAGCCGTCATTATTAACATCTCCAGCAGAGGAAATGGGTAGACCGGCGTAATCACCGCTTGTTTCACCAATTAATTTAACATCAGCATCTCCCAAGTCTATAGAGCTAGCTAGAGAAGTAGAGCCATATATTATGTAGGCAGATCCTGTACCACTACCCCCTATATCCTGTCCATTAGCTCCAACTAAAATATCATCATAACCATCTCCATTTACATCTCCGGCTGAGGAAACAGAGCGACCAGCATAATCTTCAGCCTCTTCACCAATAATTTTAACATCAGCATCACCTAAGTCTATTGAACTATCTAATGAAGTGGAGCCATATATTAAATAAGCGGCCCCTGAATCCATACCATTAGAATTTTGAGTCATTGAGTCGATTAAAATATCATCATAACCATCTCCATTTACATCTCCGGCAGAAGAGATTGATTTTCCAGTATAATCATTAATTGCTTCTCCATTAAATTTTACATCAGCCTCACTAAGATCTATAGAAGCATCTAAAGAAGTTCCTCCGTATATTAAGTAAGTAGCTCCAGCATCATCTGTCTCAATGGCTAGATTTTGATATGGCGCTCCAACTAAAATATCATCATAACCATCTCCATTTACATCTCCGGCTGAGGAAACTGCACTTCCGGCCTGGTCTCCCTCTTCTTCTCCAATCATTTTAAATTGAAATTCACTTAAGTCTATTTCTGTGGAAGCTTGACTTAATAAAGGAAATACAAAAAATCCTATAGCCAAGCAATAAAATACTTTTTTAAACATATTTTTAATTATTTATCTATGGTTTTAATTTACCAGATTCCAAAACATCATACTCTTTTAGCTCATCTCTACTGCTATCACGTACAATAACTTTTCCTTTTCTAACTCTGGTTTGCTTTACTTTGGCTGCTGGCTTATGAATAGTATAACCTGATCTTTTAATTAATTTATCTTTAGCACCATTCCATCTGAAAGTCTGGGTTCTAACTCTATTATTTGTAGCTCTTTTTTTAGTAGCAATAATATCCAAGGTATCGTTATCTTTTAAATCAAATACTTGTACATTCCCATATTTCCAGCTAACGCTAGAAATGCTTTGATTGGCCACCACCTCAAATTCATCGTCTACCACTGCTAAACGCCTACCCTTTTGATGTAAAATAATATAACTATTATTATGCGGAACTACTTTAGCTCGACCTGAATATTTTTTATTAAATACTTTCTTTTTAGTAATCTTTCCATTATAATTTCTAATTCTAATCTTACCATCCAGTCCTGCGGTAACTCTAGGCCCTACTAATTCGGAATTATTATACCCGATAAACATCTTACCGGCATTAGTCTTGTAATCATCATAATTTCCAGAAGAGAAAATAAAATCTAACTTATTATCTCCGTCTAAATCTAATAAGGTGCTATTAAAAGTATCGTCATTAAATTTATAAATCATGTCTGCAGAATCAGCCCCAACCTGACCAGTTAATGCATTATGGTTTTTACCTCCATAAATTAACCCTGGATATCTATCTCCGGAAGAAGTTTCAAAACCATTAAATAAAATATCATCTACTCCGTCATTATTAACGTCTCCTACACCAGTCCAGCCATATTCTCCAATATTAGAAGCATGCCCAGAAGATGGTTGGATTAATACATCATAAGTTGTTTTAATCGGCTGGTCTCCACTTAATTTAGAGCCAGTTCCATAAACTACATAAAGCCCTCCGGTGTATTCACCAAAATCCCAGCGATAAAGAGAGCCAATAATAAGATCTGTTTTATTATCTCCGTTTAAATCACCGGTTAAGATGTCTGAGCCCATTTGATCACCATAATATAACCATTTTAAATAATAATCCGCATACTCATCATCGGGATGATTGTATTGAGACTTAGCCATTGAATCACCGGTAAACCTTGCATCAGTGATGTCATCTATGTCTGAGTCTCCAGTTAAAAGGGTATTATCTCCATAAATTACATAAACTGCTCCCATTCTAATTCCCTCTCTTGGGTCCACTTCTTTTCCAGCTTCTTCGTGTCCTTCTTCATTATAATCAGGAGCTCCGATCAAAATATCATTTTTTCCATCATCATCAATATCTCTTATTCGCATAACTTTACCAAGATCAGGAGAATTTCCCTGGGCTCTAGCTCCAGTAATTGTAAAATCTGCGCTACTTAGAGGAACTGTAGAAGTGGCATTATTTAAGGTATCATCAGAAAAACCATATATCTTTCCTAAATAAGGAGTATCTAAATCATCATCTGTATCATAGAAAAAATCATTAACCAATACTTCGTCTTTACCGTCTCCATCCAGGTCTCCAAAGGTTATATTATTCATTGTATCATTAATTCCGATAGTAATATCTGAAGAGGTGACGGCAACATTGCTAGTTGGAAGGCTAGATGATCCATAAAAAATATGCATTTTGCTGTTTCCATAACTATAAGCATAAACCGCTAAATCATCATACCCGTCTCCATTTAAGTCTCCGGCTGCTTTTTGAAATATAAAATCATAATCGTCAGTTATGGTAATGCTATAACGATCCGTAGATCCAATTTTTCCATCAGAAATATCAGCTTTCTTTCCTTGAACTATATGAACGGTGGTTCCTAAGGTAACACTACTCCCAGTATTTCCGGAATCAATGGCGAAATCATCTCTTCCGTCTCCGTTAAAATCACCGACTACCAAGTCTCGCGACCCCATTTCACCGCCTTCCTCATCGCCATTAACTTCAGCGTAAAGAGAGGAATTAAAATTAACTACTGAGGCAAATGCTGTTAATGGTAAAACAAAACCAAAAACTGCTATGGCCATTAAAATTGATAATTTTTTCATGTTTTTTATTTTTAATTATAACGTCTTTATTATAACAAAAAAGACCCTGGATAGCCAGGGTCTTGAATAAATATAAGCTTACATCATTTTCTTACGAATGAAAGCAGGAATTTCTAAATCTTCTTCATCAGCGTTAGCCTCTTCTTTAGCTGGAGCATTATTTGCCGGAGCAGCAGGCTTAGAGGATTGCCCTAAATCTTTAGCCGTAAAGGAAGAACCAGTAGAAAAAGTATCTTTATCATCTGCTTCTTCTCTAGCTGCTTCAGGAGTAACTACGCCAAATGGACTAGTTGCGGCAGCTTTTACTTTTTTAGTTGGGCGACCGCTTCCACCGAATCCGGTAGCAATAACAGTTACTTTGATTTGATCGTCTAAAGCTTCGTCAACTACAGAACCAAATATAATTTTAGCTTGAGGGTCAGCATTTTCAGTAATTACTCGGGCAGCTTCGTTAACTTCGTACATTCCTAAGTTTGAGCTACCAGCAATAGTAAATAGGATTCCCTTGGCTCCATCAATAGCCATTTCTAGTAAAGGACTGTCGATAGCTGCTTTAGCCGCTTCAACAGCTCTATTTTCACCAGCAGCTTGACCAATTCCCATTAAAGCAGAACCAGCATTTTCCATCACAGATTTTACATCTGCAAAGTCAACGTTGATTAAACCAGGGACAGTAATCAAATTAGAGATGCCTTGAACACCTTGGTGTAAAACTTCGTCTACGGTTTTAAAGGCATCGATTAAACTTGTCTTCTTGTCAATAATTTGTAATAAGCGATCGTTAGGAACAGTGATGATAGTATCGACTTGTTCAGTTAAATTAGCTAAAGCGTTATCAGCAATTTGTTTTCGTTGCTCTCCTTCAAAAGCAAATGGCTTAGTAACCA
Organism: uncultured Gammaproteobacteria bacterium; assembly: GCA_964572175.1. Taxonomy (GTDB): domain Bacteria; phylum Patescibacteriota; class Patescibacteriia; order UBA9570; family CAZNEH01; genus CAZNEH01. Next base: position 47,469 of record CAZNEH010000004.1, on the reverse strand, counting down.
CAGCTACGGTTAAAGCTCCAGCTTCCCGAGCAAGTTGAGCGATTAAGGGACCGGCACCTGAACCAGTTCCACCACCAAGACCACAAGTAATAAAAACCATGTCTGATCCTTTAAGGTGCTCCATGATTTCTTCTTGGCTTTCTTCAGCCGCCTTAAGACCAACGTCTGGGTCCATACCAGCTCCAAGACCACGAGTAGTGGTTTTACCAATATGGATTCTTTGAGAAGCAGGACAATGATGCAATGCTTGAGAGTCGGTGTTTACTCCGATGAATTCCACTCCTTTTAATCCAGCATCGATCATTCTATTAACCGCTGAATTTCCTGATCCCCCTACTCCTAAGACCTTAATTTTAGCAAAAGTCTCTATATCAGGCTTTACTTCCGTGTGCTTTCCTTTTTTGCTTTGTTTGTTCATAATTTTTGTTCGCAATATATAAGCGATTTATTAATGTTTTTGAGAAGTTTTGATTACTTTACTATTTTAAACTATTCTCCAGATAAGTCAAGTATTGTTGAATAAAATTGGTGTTCAGGTAAAAAAATATCCCGCTTTGCGGGATTATTTTTTTACTACAACATTGCCGCTATGGCATCAAGCCTTTGAACCAACCCTTCATCTTATCAGTCACTTCTCCGACGCTAGAAAACTTAGCCAAAGAGATGCCGCCTTGCTTACTAGCTAGACCAGCTCCCCATAAAACCAATCCGATGGCAGTAGAGAAAACTGGGTCATTAATTTTGTCTATTGCGGTTACTAATTCTTTAGGATATCCCACTGAAGCAGAAAGGTGGAAATTTTGCTTAGCCACATCTACTACCCCAGGAAGTTTTGATCCACCTCCAGTAAGTACTACGCCGGCTGGAAGTTGAGCGCTGCGGCCAATTTCTTTAAGTTCTTGATTAACCATTTCGAAAATTTCTTCTAATCGAGCATGGATAATTTCTGATAATTCTTTTTTAGAAGTGGTAATATTTTCTCGTTCGTCTATTTGAGAAACATCTATTTGTTCTTTTTTAGAAACCTCGTCTGGTAAGGCTGTTCCGTGTTCTATTTTTACTTTTTCAGCTACTTCTACAGGCACATGTAAAGCATAACCAATATCGTAAGTTAAGTAATCAGAGCCAATAGGAAAAATCTTAGTATGCATAACATCGCCTTCTTCAAAAACCATTAAACTAGTGGTTAAACCGCCCATATTGATTAAAGCAACGCCTAGATCCTTTTGACGCTTAGTTAAAACGCTTTCAGAGGCAGCTAAAGCATTGACTACTAAATCTTCAATATCTACGCCAGTGCGATAAATACACTTAGTTAAATTCTTAATTTGAGAGGATAAGCCTAAAATAATCTGGGCATCTACTTCTAATTTAATTCCGGTCATGCCCACAGGGTCTTTAATCCCCTTTTGGTTATCGACAGTAAAGCTACGAGGAATAACATGTAAAATTTCGTAATTTGGAGGAGTGGCTACAGTTTGAGCGGCTTCGATTACTCTTTCAACATCATCTTCTTTAACTTCTCCATCGGCTTTAGCTACAGCAACTACGCCGTGGCTTTCCTGGGAAATAACATGGGCCCCGTTAATACTAACTAAAGCTTGCTCAATAGGTACGCCAGTCATTCGTTCAGCTTTTTCTAAAGCAGCAGAAATCGAAGAAACAGCATCTTCAATACTGGTAATTTCTCCTTTTGATATTCCTTCTGAGGGTTGTTCGGCAGCGCCAATAATATGAACACTTCCGTCTTGAGGGCTAACTTGCCCAACAGCTACTCTGATAGTAGTAGAACCAATGTCTAACCCAGCAATTATTTCTTCTTTTGCCATATGTAATATTATATATTATAAATCAAAATAAATCCAGTATATAAGGAACAAATATCAACAATCCAATAATAGAAGCGACTAAAGAGGCCATTAACACGGCCGCAGACATCATGTCTTTAATAACTTCAACATAGCTATGAAGCCTGGGTTTTAATAAATCAACGATTTTTTCAAAGATAGTATTAATGATTTCTAGAACCAAAACCATGGTGATCATGAGTAAAAGAGTAATGATTTGCCAGTTTTCTACAGGTAGTAAAATCATAAAGATTAAGACTAGGATCCCAATAAAGATCTGGATTCTAAAATTTTGTTCATTTTTAAAAACATAGCGCACTCCTTTTAAGGCAAACTTGAAACTGTTGAGTAATTTTTTAAAATTTAACATGGTTTAGTATTTTATCTTCTTGTTTACGCATTTTCTCCTCCCCTGTCCTAGTCTTATGATCGTATCCCTGGAGATGTAAAGCTCCGTGGATAATCATTCGAGCCATTTTTTGTTTATCATGATTCACATAACTAGGGCAAATAACTATTTCTCCTTGATAAGACTCGTACTTAAATGACAACACGTCGGTAGATTTATTTTTCTTTCTGTATGATTGATTGAATTTTTTTATAGCTGCTGGACCAACCACCCCTAAAGAAACCTCCCATTTTTTGTTTTTCATTGCTTTTTTCAGAATGGCAACTATTTTTTTCTCAGATAAAGGAGATTTTACTTTTTTATTAACCTCTATTTTCATTATAAAGCGTAGTTAGTATTTTGGTTAAGATTGGTGTTTGTATTTGTATTTTCGTTTGTATTGGTATCAATTTCTTCAGTAACTGGTTCGAAATCTGGGTTAATGGCAAAATTCAAGTACATCATTTCAAAGATATTGTTAAAGTTAATTTCTGTTTTGGTGCCAAAGTTATAAGTGATAGAATAAATATAATTATCATCAGAGTAGTAAATAGTGTATCCCTGAAGACTCTTAATACCGCTTAGAGACTCATCTAAAGTGTTTACCTTGGTCAAGTTCTTAGCTTTTACATCTGGGTATAATTCTGTGTACCACTTACTAGGAGTTTGTGATTCTGGGTTATCACTAACTGTAATTTCCATAAACTCACCAGTGTCAGAAGTAAATAAAACTGTTCGCTGCTCTTGATCTAGGGAGTCAACATTCCAAACAGAAGGGTAAAGAACTTCGTATGGAAAAGCGGTGTTTTGATAAAGAGTTAAAATACTTTCAGCCTCGCTTAAAGAACCGGCTCCTAGGGGGTTGTAGCCTGCTAAAAGCTCTTGGCCATCAATATAACCGTCGCTGTCTGTGTCTGGGCTATTAACATCTGTATCTAAAACCTCTTCTTCTTTATTAGTTAAAAGATCTTTATCAGAGTCAGCAGATTCTTTAATTTGAGTTGGTAAATTTAGATTTAAATTAGCGTTAGTATTAGTATTTGTGTTTAGATTAGTATTTGTATTAACGTTGACATTTTCGTTGGTATTGACATTTTCGTTTTCATTGGTATTTTCATTCTCATTAACAACTACGACATTAGTATTTTCATTTACTGGAATAGTGACTGGATCTGATTGTTGATCTTGTAAGGTAAAAAATAAGTAAAAAGAAACACCGCCAATAATGATTACTAATAAAATAATAATTATAATTAAAGGTAAAAATCTTTTAAGCTTGCCGCTTGGTTTGGGAGAAGTTTGTTGAGGGGCTTGCTTACCATCTCCAGGCATAAATTTTTCTGGCATGGTGTGAATGTTGGGATCTTGGTTATTCATTTAATTCGTTTATTGCTTTGTTAAGGTTTAGTAATTTTCCAGTTCCTAAAGGATTAAAAAATCTAGACACTTCGACGCCATCTGAATAGCCATCTCCATCGGTGTCGGCGTCTAAAGGATCAGTAAGATAAACTTTTACCTCCTCCCTATCTGTAAGACCATCGCTATCTGTGTCAATTTTATTAGGATCTGTTTTATATTCATTAGTTTCACTAATATCTGTTAATCCGTCTCCGTCTGAGTCTTCTTCTGGAGAGGTATTATCTATTAAAGGATATTCTATAGGAGTGGTATTTAAATTTACTTCTGGGGTATTGGTATTTACTTCTTCGGCTACTTCTTCTTGATTTAAGAAATCAAATACTGGAGTGTATTTATATAGAATAGTGGTTACTATAGCTAAAACTAGAATAATTATAACAACACTGGCTATTTTACCAGAGGTGGTTTGGTAAAAACGCTCACGATATTCATATTCTGGCTCTGGAGGAGTCTCCACTGGCTGTGGCTGTGGCTGTGGTTGGGGCATGGGACGAGGTTGTGGAGCAGGAGGAGTAGGAGTTACTGGGGCAGGACCACCTTGATCAAAGATATCTTCTACCTCTGGTTCTAATTGTGGATTATAAGGCTTCATATGTTGAAGAATTTAATTGATAATTAAAACTATCACAAGTAGAGGGACTGGTACATGGGTCTGAAACCGTGCTATCCCAATTTCCATCAGTATATTCTAAGTTAGCGTATAAATCATAAGTAGAGCCATCAGAAATATAAAGATAATAATCACCTACTCCGCTAAATGTCTTATCCGTATCATTCCAACAAGTGTCGGTTTCGTAAAGATCAGAAGTACAAGAATCGTCATCAAAAGTATTATAAGGATCTTCTGGTGAGGCATATCCCAGATCATTAGCTAGGGTTGCTTGCCAAGAAGGCCATTTAGAGGTAGACATTCCCTGGATATAAGAACCAGTAGTTAAGGCTGGGAAACTAGAATTAGTATCGTAGTATTGACCAAGGTAATAAGCCATGGTTCCGATTTCAGTAAGGCGTTCGGTGTCGCGGATTAAGTCTTGCTTATCAGAGTCGTCTCCACCACAAGCACTGTCTACGTTGGTGGAAATTTTAATATTATTTAAAATCTCGCTAACGACACTTTGAGTATCAGCAGAAGCGTCTTGACTATAGGATAGTAAGTAAATATTTGGATAGATGTTGCCACGATACTGATTAGCAGCAGCAATGTAAGTGGAGCGTCCAACCTGAGCTGCTGGCCATCCATCAATCGTGGTTGTAGAAACACTGTCTTCTGACTCAAAGAAAGTTTGATACCATAACTCTGGAGAAACAGCATCGATATGAGTAGTGTTGGTGTCTTCAATATTGTTTGGGTAAACTCTTAAACCAATAGCGTCTTCGTTTCCAGAATCAGACTCGAAAGTAAATAATAATTCGTACATTGCGTCTGAGCCAACTTCGATTACGGTGGGCTCTTCTTGTAAGGCTGGTAAAGCAGTGTCGCTATCCCCTTCATCGCTACGACAGTATTTTAATCTAAGTCTGTATTTAGAGTCATAATATGACCAAGAATATCCGTCGGGGCAAAAGTCCACATAAATAGTTTCATGTCCGTCTACAGAATCTGGACCCCATCCATAAGATGCGGTGGCAGTAGCGGTAATAGACATGTCTCCTTCAGTAGAGCCAGCGATTACAGTTTGAGTTTCGTCGGTAGCGTCGTACCCTTCGGCTGAAGTGTAAATTCCAGAAATATCACAATCCGCGTCTGAGGCTGGGGTCTCGTTATAATCTGGAGACCAAGACCAGACCCAAGAATAATAATCTTCAATTGATCTTAACTCTTCTTTATTATCATCATAAGTACTAGAGGAGATATTACAATGACCATCTGTTAATTCACAAGCAGTACCATCATCAAAGTAACATTCTTCATCCCCAAGAGCTACTTCACAGCTTTCCACTCCAGATTGACAAATACAAGTATCGTCATCGTCTGAATAAGCAACTGCTTTTAAGTTTTGGGTTTCACCTTCATAATTTAAAATATATCCAGCGTCTGAGAAAGTGGAAGAGGTAGCTTCGATTTCAACCACATCAATAGGACAAGCGTCAGCAGTGTTAGCAGTGGTAAAAGAAGTATAATAAGTTCGTTCTTGATCTACGGCTAAACCAGAATCAGTACTAACCATACCAGTTTCGTCGCTAGGACTGCTAATCACTTCTATATAATAAGTAGTGTTCCCACTTAAAGCAGAACCATCAGCCATGGTTAGAGTAAAAGTAGTGTCGTCTGTGGTAGTGACCACGGTATCAACCTCAGCTCCACTAATACCACCGACTTTCAAATTAATATGTTCGCTTGCTCCAATATTACCAGAATAAGTCATGTATTCAGAAAAGGTTACACTGACTGCGGCATTTAAACAAATATCTGTAGCGCTATCCGCTGGAGCTACAGAGACAATAGATGGACGCTCGGTACAGGTTCCTAGACTAGTTGTTTCATCAATTACACAACCAGTACTCCCACAACAAGAATCTGGATAATCTTGGCAATAACCACTGGCTAGTGATGTAGCTCGGCCATACTCTCCTTCGCCATAAGAAAGGTCACAATGCTGTCCATCTGGAACATCACTACAACTAGAACAAGTAATATCAAAATTTAAACCATTTGAATTACAAGATTGTCCACTGTCTGTGTCTTGGGTACCAACATAAACATCTCCAGAAGTAGCTCCAGAGTCATAAGCTGGAACCTGAGTATCTAATTGTGTTGGCCCTCGGCCTAAATAAGCAGCGGCATAATCAGTATCAGAGAATAATCCTGAACCAGGATAATCTATATATCCACCCACGCTTTGATAAGTATCAGAATCGGTTTCACAATTAGAGGTCATTTCACATTCAAATTCATAATCACAGCTAGACTCGTCTTCAACCACAGCACAAACTAATTCTTCCGCATCATTATAACAAGCACAAGTTTCAGTAGTACTATCATAGTCTTCTCTGTTTTCGGTACAAACTGCGTCTAAAGTACAAGTATTATCTCCGCTACAAGTATCGTTACCAACGGCTACAGAACAAGTTTCATCTGAATCTGTATTTGAACATAAACAATATTGCTCATCTAAGTCTGCAAAATTTTCTCCTTCAAACCATAAATCTCCTTCATATGGTCCGTAAGGATTGTTAGTATTATCATCATATAATTCACATAAAATTGGGTAGGCATAGCCAGTACAAGAATTATCTAAATCAAATTCAATGCTATTACTAGTTAGAGCCCCATCATTAGTTAAAGAAACATTAGCCAATGAATCAGAGCCCCAATTAGCACTATCTGGAGTTTCAGCAATTATTTCAATATTAGACCAAGAGCTGCCGCATAGAAGACCAGCCTCGTCTTCATCAAAAGAAACAGTCCCTGGTTCACCAAAATAACAACCTGAAAGAGTTACTGGCTGACCAGTGTCTCCAGCATCTGGAGAAACAGAAGCGATATAAGGCTCGCAAGTTCCTTCTACACAATCTCCATAGCAACCAGCATATTCATCAGTACAATCTTGTTGATCATAACAAGCATTACAAACTGAAGTATCAGAACAAACTCCCTCGTTACAACAACCAGTTCCACAATCAGAATTTTGATTACAAGTTACAGAAAAATCAAGAGGATTACTAGCGGTTCCATTGGAATCAACCATGTAAACTCCGTCGTTCCCATCTTCCGCTAAGCCAGTGGTTGATCCAGCGGGAATAGAAGTATCAATAGCATCATCTTGCCAGTCTGGTAGCCCGGCTTCATCATCGTCAATAGTAGCTGATACCCTGCTAGAAGGAGAGTAAAAACTTACCGCAGAAGTTCCTTCGGTATATAAACCAAAATCTTCTCCATATAATATAACGTCTCCACCTTCTTCACCTTGATTAGGCTCGGCAGAACATAGACAAGGTCTTTCTTCTTCATTAACTTCGAAAGCAGTGCCAGAAGCAGTATCTACTCCATAAGCAGAATGAACTGTTAAAGTATATTCTCCGGTAGCCAGGTTAGGAACTTTAGCTACGATCTGCTCGTCTTCCCAAGAATCACAATTTGGATTAACTGGATAACTAAATTCGTTAGAATCGTTTAAATAAACTTCTCCATCGCCTTGTTCATTTCCAAAGAAACAACCGGAAATAGTAACACAGCTTCCTTCTCCTCCGTCATCTGGGGAAACTCTATTAACAACTGGTAAACATTTATGGGCTTCCAGGTCACAAGTTGAGCCAGGACAAATAGATTCACAAGCAGCGGTAGTCTCGCAATAACCAAAATCCACACTAACCGGAGCAGTATCATAAGCCCCGCCATCAACTGTAGCTCGTAAATAAATACTTCCTTCATTAACATCGTCGGTGTCTCCCATCATGTAAATATTATTGTCTCCGTTAGAGGTGGTCTCGGAAGCACTTAAAGTAAGATCGTTGTTAAAAGAAACTATTTCATTAGTAGTGGCTGTGTCAGTATCTTCAGCATCAGAGATTACCCAAGAAGTTGCCCCACTATTTAAGACAATACACTCGACAGTATAAGGAGAGGCGGCAAAATCTTGCCAAGAAGTATAATCACTAGTATCAAAACTTAATTGGTCGAAAGTATTAAAGTCGCGATGACTTTGAGATAGGTTTACATAATCAGCCTCGCAATCTTCATCTAGTTCACGAATTCTAAATTGCCAAGAATAATCAGAAGTTAAGCCTACACCAGTATCGGCTAAAACATTGGTACTTAAATTGACTTGATACCAATAGCTGGCCTCAAAACCAAAATTTTCTATTTTAAATCCATCGTAATCACCAGAGGTAACATAATCCTCATCAATTAAACTGGTGGTTAATAAATTAGTAGTATCACAAGTAGTGCTGTCGTAACTTTCGTCTGAAGAACATTTGTAAATAGCAATGTTGTCAGAGGTAAAAGTATCTTCATTCATAGCCTGGTCAAAACCAACAATCACGGCGGAGTTTCGACAGGCTTCATCTTCGTTTAAATAAGGATTAGGAAGTGGGAAAGCATCTTCGTCTGGACGGCAAGAACTAGTTTGAACAACATTAGGCGCATCAGTACAAGGCATTTCAAAGTCCAGACCATTAGATTCTGAGCCGTCATTATTTTGAGTAACGACATTAAATTCTCCTAAGGTACTAATGTATGCGGAAGGAGCGCTAGTTAAAGTAATGTCGCCAGTCGCAGAGTCCCAAGCAGAGATATTAGCCTCGGCAGACGTATCTAAGCTATAGTTATAAAAATAAGAATAGCCCTGAGCATCACTAAGTCCTACTCCAGATAAATAAATATTTTCATTTCCATCCTCAGAACAAGATGGATTTATTTCACAAAGAGTGGGACCAGGAGTGCCATCTTCATAAGTAAAATCTCGATAATTACTATAATAACTATCAGAGGTAACTACTTGCACATTTAAATCTCCTAAAAGATCAACGCCCTCTGGAACAGTGACAATGATTTGAGTATCGTCCCAACCGTCATCACAAGGAAAGTCAGCTACTAAATCGGTGCCGCTAACAAAATCTCTAAAGTAAACAGTTCCTCGAGTAGACCCTTCTACAGTTGGGTCATAATCTCCAAAGTTAACCCCTTTAATACTTACAGACTGGGCAACTGGACCAGTAGATGGAGATAAGCGAGAAACATAAGGACTGCTAACAGTATAATCAGAAGCAGAGGTTCCAGTTCCATCTGGGCCCTCGACAGAAAGCTGCCCGGTTTGAGAAGCGACTGGAGTTTGAACAATTAAAGTCTCGTCTGAAGAATCGTCTACAATACACCCGCTAGTTACTTGATAATCAGCATCAAAACAGCTAGTCGTAGCCGCGGAAATTCCATTATGAAAATTAATATCTGTATATTGGTCTAGATATAAACCAGAAATAGTAACTGAATCATTATAATAACCAGAAGAAGGAGTGAAGCTATCTATTACGGGTACACAACTAGCATTTTCTCCAGTGGTAAAATTCCAAGGATAGACCCAATCTCCATTAATAGTAGCCGCAGCGTCAGCAGGATCAATAAAGTCATCTTCGGTAGAGCCTTCAGCAGTACCATCGTAATCGCCATCTAAAGGATTACCGCAAGTATCTTTAATTGCGCCCACACCATCAGCGTCTCCACTATATAAAGATAAACCATAATCTGTAAAAGCAGTTAAAGTTGTTTCGGGATAAGTATAAAGAGTATCCGCAGTTGACCCCCCTCTATTCATGGTGGCAATATATTGAACGTCTAACTCGTCTGAAGGAGTAGAACCATTATAAAGCCAGACGTTTTCATCGTTTAAAGAGGCAGAGTCTAAACTTTCAGAAAAAGTAACCTTAATAACTGTATTTAAACAGGCATCGTCGTCTCCATCAGCTGGAATTGGGGTAAAATCAGTAACATCTACATAAGGAGGAACGGTGTCTGTTTCTGTGCCAGTGGTGAAACTAAAATCTAAGTAAGGGTCAGTATATCCTAGAGCATAAGCAACTAAATCTTCATCAACACCCTGGATATCAGTAGTTAACTCAACATGATAAACCGTACTAGCTAAATAATCTTCGTCTGGGTAAAAAACAAATCCTTGACCACTTTCTGGAAAGGCAAAATCACCAGTGACTCCATCTTCGCAAGTGGACCCTTCTGGGTAAACACAGAAATTGTCGGTAGTAACAGTAGATTCAACTACTTCTAGGTTAAAGAAAACCTGAATAATATGACAAAGACTAACGTCTTCTTCAGCGTCGTTAGGATCAACGGCTGTAATATAAAAATTGCTGGTTCCACCAACTCCGTCACCTGGACCTCCGCCAGTAGTAGTTGTAACTTCACCGCCAGTTAAATCTAATAAAGTGTTGAGGACATAATAGGTAATGCCCCAAGCAGATAAAATAATAACTAGACCAATAACCCCATTTCTTAAAATTCTCTTGGCTTGGGCAAGGCGCTCTTCATTTCCAGCAGAAGTAAGCCAAACAAATCCGCCGTATAAAATAATAACTACAGCGACTAGGGCTAAAATACCTAAAGCCCAATTAATAATATTAATAGCTAAATCTAAAGGACTAGTATTTCCTAGCTCGATATTCTCTCCAAGTTCTTCTCCAAATTGAGCATAAGCTGGACTTAATAAGCCCAGACTAAAAAAAGCGATTATTACGAAAAATATCTTCCTCCAGATTTTCATATTTTTATTTACGGACAACCCTAGGGTTATCCTTACTTTTTATTTTAATTCTTCTTTAACGATAGCTTGGACAAGTTTACCATCGGCTTCATCTTTAAGCTCGGCCATAACCCGACCCATTAAAGGACCGAAGTCAGTAGTGTCAGCTTGGCTAATAATAGCCTTAACTTTTTCTCTGACTTGATCCTCTGATAACTGGGCTGGTAAATAAACTTGTATTATTTCTAATTCTTCTTTTTCTGTAGCCGCTAATTCTGGGCGACCACCTTTTGTAAAAGCTTCAATAGAATCTTGACGTTTCTTAGCCTCTTTCTTTAATACACTAAGAATGTCTTTGTCTTCTAAAGCTTTTTTACTGTCAATCTCAGCGTTTTTAATAGAAGTGATTACGGAACGTAAAACCTGAGCTTTTTGAGCATCTTTAGCTTTTAAAGCCTGGGTTAAATCTTGTCTTAAATTGTCATTTAAAGACATTATAATTTTGGTTTAGGAATTTTTGGTCCTTTCTGTCCACGACGTCGACGGCCATAGCGGCCTTCATTTTCGTCTATTTTTCCGATTTTTCTAAGATAATCGTAGTGATCCTTAGTCTTTTTTCGTCTAATAGCGTCTTTTCTAACAAGAGATTTATTCTTTGGCTTTTCGTAAAACTGAGTTTTTTTAGCCTGAATTAAAACACCGCTGCCTCTAAGCTTATTAGTAAAGCGACGGATTAAACTTTCGTTAGATTCGTTGTCTTTTTTCTTTGCTTCAATTACCATTAAGTCACCTTCCTTTCTAGGTAAAAGATTAATTATTTAGGTTAACCTTTCGGTACGATCCTTCGATATGCCCTTGCGGGCTACTCAGGATCACTCAAGGTTTAACAATCATCGTAAATACTCTGAGTGATTTTTCCGAAGGAAAAATTGTATCGAAGAGTTTTCAATGATGCTATTACTATAACACTTCCCAGTTTTAATGTCAAACGGGAAATCTATTTAATTTTTCCCCACCCAAAAGATGGAAGTGAAGATGGAAAACTGTTTGCCCGCCATCTGGTCCGCAATTATTTACAAGCTTGTAGCCAGACTCGGCCACTCCAAATTCTTTAGCCAGTTCTTTGGCTTTAAAAGCTATGGCAGAAATTATATTTTTGTCCTCTTCTGTAATGTCATTAAGAGAAGAGATGTGTTTTTTAGGAATTAATAAGAGGTGCAGAGGTGCTTTAGGTTCGATGTCTTTAATAACTATTAACTGGTCGTCCTCAAAAACAATATCTGAAGGAATTTCTTTGTTTATTATTTTACAAAACAGGCAATCCATTATTTTGTCTCTTCTTCTTTTTTGATACTAGCTAATCTTTTGGTAAGTTCTTTTTCAATTTTATTTAAGTCTATAATTTCTTGAGCTCCGGATTCCATGTCTCGAAGTAAAATAGTGTTATCAATCATTTCTTTTTGACCTAAGATCAAAGTAATGCGAGCCCCTAGCTTATTAGCTAAAGATAACTGACTACTTAAGCTTTCTTTAGTTAAGTTGGAGCGAACTTGAAATCCTTTTTGGCGTAAATCTTCTAAAAGCTGTAAAGATTTTTTACGAGCAGTTTCACCTAGCTGAGCTAAAAAGACATCTACTGGTTCTGCTTCTGGTGGTTTAATTCCTTCGTCTTTTAAGGCTAAGATTAATCGTTCAATACCAGCGGCAAATCCACAGGCTCCGGTTTCTTCTCTGCCTCCATATTGTTCGATTAAGCCATCATAGCGCCCGCCTCCGGAAACTGCACCTTGAGAGGTTTTCTTTTCTTCTCCTTTAATAATAGGATATATTTCCCAAGCAGTTTTAGAATAATAATCAAGACCTCTAACGATTTTAGCATTTAAAGTATAAGGAATGTCGGAAGTATCTAGGTGTTCTAAGACTTTTACAAAGTGTTCGCGACAATCTTCGCAAAGATGGTCGACGATTTGAGGAGCGTCTTGAGCTAGTTCTTGGCACACTTCTTCTTTACAATCTAAAAGTCTTAACGGATTTTTGGTGTAACGTTTTTTACAGTTTTCACAAAGATTTCTTTTTTTGTTGCGATAATAATCTTGTAGAAGTTGCTTGTATTGAGGTCGACAATCTGGACAACCAACACTGTTGATTTGCAAGGAAACATTTAAGCCAATTTCTTTGAATAAGAAATATTGTAAAGATAATAACTCAGCATCAACTACTGGTTGGTGACTGCCAATAATTTCAAAGTTCATTTGGTAAAATTGTCGGTAGCGACCGGCCTGAGGCTTATCGTGTCTAAAAACTGGACCAATGGTGAATAGTTTTACTGGTTGAGGTTGATTAAGCATGCCGTGTTCGATATAGGCCCTAGAAAAACCAGGGGTAAACTCTGGGCGTAAACTAACTTTTTCTCCGCCTTGGTCTTCAAAAGAAAACATTTCTTTTTCTACGATATCAGTGTGCTTACCAGTTCCTTTAACAAATAAAGAAGTTTGCTCTAAAACAGGGGTGTCTAAGCGTTCAAAGCCATAAATTCTAGCAAATTCTTCTACTTTTTTACGGATCATGTTCCAGTAAGCCTGCTCTTGAGGCATAATATCTTTCATTCCTTTAAGAAGTTGGATATTTTTTTTAGGAGAAGATTTTTTTTCTTCTGTTTTTTTAGGCTTAGCAGTGGTTGTTTTTTTCTTTGGTCTAGGCATATAAGTTATAAATTATAATTAATATCTTCGAAGCTAGTCGCACGAGTAACAGGCCAAGCGCGGAGCCAGGCACGGCCAATAAATTCTTCTTTATGGACTTCTCCAAAAACACGAGAGTCTAAGCTAGCATCACGATTGTCGCCCATTAAAAAATATTCGTCTTCATCCATTTGCCAGATTTTTTGCGGACCGCGAGTGTCTACGTAATCTGAAAGATACTCCCCTTCTTCCAGGGTAATACCGCTTGGATTTTCGTCGTTATAAATAATTACCTCACCATCTTTGATTTCCACGTCTTCACCAGGAAGACCAATAATGCGTTTAATAAAATACTGAGATGAATCACGAGGATCGTGAAGAACAACTACGTCCCCTCTTTCCGGAGAGTTAAAACGATAGTCAATTTCATTAATAATTAAATATTCGTAATCATAAAAATTCGGCTCCATAGAGGCGCCGCGAACGTAAAAGGGTTGGATTAGATAGTATCTAATCGGAATGATAATAGCTAAAGAAATGACTACTACCTTAGTAACTTCCCAAATAAAGGAAATATAAGGCGTAGACCTTAGTTTAGCGTCTATTTTTTTGATTGGCATGGACCTATTATAACACAAAAAAAAGTTTTTGCAAACCTCTCGACTAAGCTCGAGGTAAATAAAAAGAGGGAGCGGCGCGCGGGGTGTTGCGCGCGGCTCCCGGAGGGAAGAAGGTGCGGAGGCGGTGACTACTTGACGGTCACCAGCCGGAAGGTGAAGGTGGCCGCGGCGATCTCCTCGTCTGTGAACTCCCGCGTCTCGCGGGGAATCCCGCCGATCTGGGCCACCAAGCACTGATCGCCCGGCTCGAGGGTGATGCGGCCGCCCTTGGCGTCGCGCATGTCGACGTCGATCTTCTGGGTGATGGCCTGCAGGGAGTTGCTGTGGTTGGGGTTGGCCACGTTCTGGTGACCTTCCAGCAGCCAAGCCGCGGCGGCCTCGGGGGTAATGGTCTGGACGGAGAACTCGCCGTCCGGAAGCATGCTAAGGCCGAGGGCGGTATTGAAGTAACGGTTGACGGACATGATTTGCTCCTTTCTAAGTTGCAGGCTCATGAAAGCCTTGAGGGGAAATCCTCTTTTCCATTCACTATTTTTTAGAATAATGAAGGGGAAAAAGGATGGGAGCGGCACGCGGTGTACGTGAGGCACGGTGCGCGCGGCTCCCGGAGCCCGATCCTGTCGGGCTCAGATGCTAGTCCTCGATCTCGATGGCCAGCTTGGCCATGGCGATGGCCGTGTCCAGGTCCTTGGCCCCGCCAACGAAGCGGCCGGGGTGGACGAAGACGCAGCCGGTGAGGCCGGTGATCTGGTCCAGTTCCCCACCCCGCTTGCCGGCCCAGGCGGCGGGCAGGGACTTGCGGCCCTCGAAGGTGTCGGGGGTCTTCCGGACCAACCAGATCATCCAGGCGCCGGGGGTGGACTGGTCCGGCTCGAGGTAGTAGAGCGCCTCGGAGAAGCCGCTGTCCGGGTCGGAGACGATCTTCCACCATTCGGGGACGTTCTCCTCGACGACCACGATGCGGTCGGTGAAGCGGCGGCCGGACTTAATGAGGGTCTTGCCGAGCAGCTTGGCGGCGCAGGCCTTGACCACACCCTGGAGGAGGGACTGGGCCACGGCCACGGCCTGGAGGTACTCGGAGTCGTAGTCCTGGTCGCCGAGCAAGGGCTGGGGGTTCATGGCGAACACGGCCTTGGAGACCGTGGACACGTCGACCGAAACCTCGTTGTCCTTGATCTGGGGCTGGAAGTACGGGTTGACGACCGCACCGGTGTCGATGCTGTCGATGCCCTGGACCAAGTCTTCGTCGACCATCTTGTGGAGGTCGCTGTAGTCGAGGTTGAGCTCGCTACCCAGTACCTTGACCAGGTACAGGCGGCCGTAGTACTGCCAGATGAGGCCGAAGCTGGAGTAGGGCACGCCGTTGGGGCGGGTGCCGGCTCCATCTTCCTGGTGGTGGTCGAAGTTGCGCAGGGTGGCATCGTAGTCGCCGCCGACGTCGAAGACGATGGGGCCGTTCTCGGAGGTGGCCGAGGACAAGCACTCTTCGTCGCGGGTGCGGACGACCTCGGCCTCGGGGGCCAGGGCCGAGAGCACTGCTCCGGAGAACACGTCGTCGGCGTGGAACTCACCGCCGTGGGTGACGATGATGGTGGCGATGGAGGTGGACTGGGACATGATTTGCTCCTTTCTAAGTTGCAGGCTCATGGGGCCTTGGTTTTTTGGGGGAAAGAACAGGTGAAACTGACTAAACATCCTAGCACAAAAATAAGCTTTTGTCAAGGGTGCCGTAATGGTTCAATACCTTTGCACCACCTAACCTATTTTAAGGTATGATAAATCATATGCCATATACAACAAATCCCTATTTGCCCAAGGTCAGGGCAAAAGCAGTTATGTTAGTTAAAAATAAAGGTTGGAGCACTAGAAAAGTAGCTAGACACTTTGGAGTATCTCATTCTAGTGTGGTACGTTGGTTGCAGAAGTCTCCATCTACTTGCACAATTTATGAAATTCCAACTTTATCTTCTAGGCCCAAAACATCCCCTCGAGCTACAGATGAGAAAATAATAAAAAGAATATTAGAAGTAAGATTAAAAAGAAATAGATGTGCTCAAATAGTTCACGCTCAACTTAAAAGAGAAGGAATTAAAGTAAGTCTTTCTACAGTTAAAAGAACCTTAGACAAATATGGTTTAATTAAAAAGCGTTCTCCTTGGAAAAAGTATCATCAAAACATAAAGCGTCCTAAAATAGCTAAACCTGGGGACTTAGGACAACTAGATACTATTCACATACCAAAAAGTAATAAAAACAATGTTTATATCTTTACTTTAATAGATTGTCATTCCAGGTGGGCCCAGGCTAAAGCCATGAATAGAGTGAATACTTATTCTTCTTTACAAGCGTTTAAAGAAGCTAGGAAAAACACTCCTTTTAACTTTAGATGTATTCAATCTGATAATGGCCCTGAGTTCTCAAAATATTTCACCTCTATGGTTGAGCCCATTGGAATAAAGCATAGACATTCTAGAGTGAGAAAACCTAACGACAATGCTCATGTTGAAAGATTTAATAGAACTATTCAAGAAGAGATGAGAGATGAAATTATTAAATACAAGAATAATACTCCCTGGTTAAACAGGAAGATAAATGAGTATTTGCATTATTACAATACTGAAAGATTACACATGGGAATAAACTACCAAACACCACTGGAAGTGGTGCAAAGGTCTTGACTAATTTACGGGGTGCTTGTTGTATTTTGGCTAATATTGGGTAAAAAATTTAAAATTCGTAAGAATCAAGTATTTCTAATAGATTATCCTCGTTAATAATAGTTAGCCTTTTGGCTAAAATTTCTTGTAAGCAGTGGTTAATAAATTTTTGAATAGCTTCTTCTTGGTTAAAATAACTTCTTAAATCTTCATTTTCAGCCATTGTTTTTTTAAGATTTTGATATAATTCAAGCCAATTTTCTGGGAATCTTAATTTTTTGTCTAGCTGAGCTATGTTCTGCCTTAATCCTCTTAATTTATTTGGATTATATTCTTGAGGATCTCTTAAATCATAAGCAGCGTTAGCTACTCCGCTTAAAAGAGTATTTAACTGGCTTTTAGTCCGTTTATCTGTTACTTTGTCTACTCTTGGCTGGTATACTGGAGCGATTTCTTGAATTAAATCATACAACTCTTCCATCTCTTGTCTTTGTTCGGGAGTAATTTCTGGTTGCTTAGGTTTTTCTGGTTTTGGAGGAGCGGAAGGAGGAGTCTCTGGAACTGAATCTAATAATTTTTTAATTGCTGGAGAGATGGTTATTTCACTAGATGGAACTTGATAGCAACGATCCATTTTTTCTGGCCGCACGGGGCTAGCCTGTAACACAGATTGTTCAGGAGATATTGCTTGACCTTCTTTATGAAGTTTAACTTTTACAGAGATTTTTACTTTTTCAAATTGATCTAAATTAGCCTGAGCCTGCTTCTCAGCATCGTGAATTCTTCTAATAACTGGGTGGTTTAAAAAATCATGATAACGCTTTTGCTGTATTTTTATTTTTGCTTCTGCAGCCTGCCTAAAATCAGAATTCCTAGCTAAAGCAGCTACTTGAGCTTGCACCTCTTCGCTCTGGATTGCCTTTTTAGCGGCGGCGACTATTTTCTCTCTTTCTTCAAGAGAAGTCTCTAAGTCTCCGAGCTTATCGGTTTCATCTTTTGGGAAATAAACTATTTCTTGTTCAGATAACACTTCTTTTCCGGCAACATAACCATAGTATGCTGAAGTAGAAACTCTAACACGTTTATTACCATATCCCGAGCTTACATGGCTAAATGGAGAGGGTTCTTCAAAATCGTTATATTCAAAATATTGTCCTCCTTTAATTAATTTAAAAACAGCTTCGGTCGGACAAGGAGGCTGATGTTCAGCAAAGACCCTGGCTCTAATTCTTCTAATTTCTGTTAATCTTTTTCTAAATAATCTTTCTAATCTTTGACGCTCTGCTTGTTGAGCGTCGTCTAATTCTAATAATAAATTCCGATCATCACGACCGGCTTTACGTCGTCCATCGGCTCGCCAAAAATTATTATTGATCCCTCGAACATGATCATCAGCAAAATAATCTAAGTCTTCTGGGTTTTCAAAATCATACTTTACTTTTACTTCCTGCCAACGAGGATCGAGATTAAAAACTGCCTGTCCGCAGGTTTGTTCACGGTCTTGAGTTTTATGAATAATTTGCCGAGGAGTTAACTCCGGGCGCTCCGGCCAATTATTTAAAATAGCCTCTTCTTCTGCGGTTAGAGATATGTCTAATTTAGGTTGCTGTTCTAAAACAGGGCCTGGTTTAAATGATGGTTCGTTCATAATTATAAATTATCTTCTACGATTTTTCTTACCTCTTTTCTTCCTGGGTTTTCTGTCCATCTTAGCGGCTCCGCCAAAAGCAGCTTGCAGAGCGTTAAAGCTAAGCGCTTCTTTAGGAGGCTGATAAGTTTTAGGCTCAGGTTCGGGATCTGGCTCTACGGGCTCATTCGGCTCAGAAGAAGGAAGTTCTGGTTCCGGCTCCAGCTCTTTTTCCTTTTTTTCAGCTTCAAGGATGGCCTGATCACAATCAGCTAAATATTTTTTAATTCTATCTATAAAAAATATAATCATGTCCAAAGAACGAAAATCAGTATAAGGAAATTGAGGATGATCGGTAAAATGAGCTTTCTTTTTTATTTCCTCTTTTTTTTCCTCTGCTTGTAGCACCAGTTCCTTTAATACTTCAACCGCATTCTGATATTCTTGTATTTTTAATTCCTGCTCTCCTCTAGCTGCTTGATCTTCGGCCTCCCATCGAGAAAGTGCCTCTTGAAATAAAGCATCAAAACGTTCTTTATATCTTTGACTCCATTCTTCCGGAGATAAGTCTTCATGAATCCTAGGATCTAAGGAAGGGTTTGTAACTTTCTCTCTTTGCGACAGCAGCATTTTTAATGTAGCTTCTTTTTCACTTAATAATCCTTGCTTAACTTCTTCCAGATTATCCGGAGATCCATAAAAGCGAAAACTTCCAATAGTCTCTAATTTCTTATCTTTAATTAACAACTTATGGACACGTACTTGCTTAGTGTAAGACACTGGGCCGCGTCGTTCATCCGGGGAATATCCGGATGTTGCGTGCCTATCATATACGTTAGAACTATGCTCTAGGGTTGTTCCAGACGTTTTTAAAATGGTTAAATCTTGTCGTAAATCTGTAATGTTTGAATCTTTTTCTGTTTTCTGCCAATTGATCTCGGCGCATTGTTCCGGGGTAATAACTTTTTCTTTTATTTGTCTAATAACCTCTTGCTGCTCTTGGGGGTTTAATTGGTCAAACTCTTTTCTTAGAGTTACGCTTCCCCAATAATTTGAGGCTGCTCCAATTCTTAATTCTTCTCCAGAGTCTTTAGTAATAAAAATAGGGTAGTATCCCCCACTTTGTTCAAAATATCTTATTTGTGTCATTTTTTTATTTTACTTATTAAGTATAGCATATTTTTTGCCTTAAATCAACTTAGTTCTCCTCTTTTTTCCCTCCACTACTCTAGAGAGAGAAAGAGTAATGGAAAGAAAAAAGGATGGAAGCGCGGCCGGTGCAAGGCGCACGCTTCCAGGTGAACAGTTGTTTGTTTGTGTCCAGACATGCTCAGGTCTGGGCTGGGTGCGCCTATTGTCCGCAATGGGGGCATACCTCCCCCACTGAGACACACTCTCCACACCCCTCGCACTCTCGCCATCCCCCGAGGGCATTGCCGATTTCGAGGAGCTTTTCGTGGCGCTCCTCGAGGGCGGTGTCGTTGTGGAACAGGTTTTCCGGGATTTCTCCCGGTCCCCCCCAGACCAGCCAGAAGGGGCAGTGGTCCTCCGGATCTACGCAGTAGATCCGGTTTCCGTCCACCTCCCCGTGGACACGGGGGACGCGATGGGGCTCTTCGTAAGCCCCCTCGACCTCCCATCCGGTCGGGATATCCTCGTCCTCGCCGCTGGCGAACCAGGGGGCGAGAAGGGAGGCGAGGGCGGCGGTGTTGATGGACTTGGACATGATATCTCCTTTCAAAGAGTAACCGGGATCATGACCCGGGACCCACGAGGGGGTCTAATTTTTAACCAGTCAGTGTAGCTCCACTCTGCGTTTCTAGGAAACGCTCATCTCGCGAGGTGTGAGATAGGGCCTTTACTGGTTTAGGATGTGAGAATCCTTATTTATGTTCACCATGCTGGATGATGAAAATAAAAAAGGATGGGAACCGGCGCGGTGTGCGATGCGCGGGCTCCCGTCTGAAGACAGTTTTTGTTTCGCCAGACGTGTCTTAGGTCTGGACTAGGCGCTTACTCCTTCTTTTTTGCCAGGGCGCAGAAGTGGTCTGGCGGGGTGAGGACGCAGGCGTCCTCCATCCCCATAGTGAAGGCCTCGGCCCTTTGGCCGAGGCAAAACTTCAATCCCTTCTCCTTGGCGGAGACGGAGAGGCCGAAGCCCCCCATCTTCTCAACCCAATGCACGCACTGCGCGCACCGGACGGGGGTGGACTGGGGGCGGGGGGACGTGGCGATGGATTGGGACATGATATCTCCTTTCAAAGAGTAACCGGGATCATGACCCGGGACCCACGAGGGGGTCTAATTTTTAACCAGTCAGTGTAGCTCCACTCTGCGTTTCTAGGAAACGCTCATCTCGCGAGGTGTGAGATAGGGCCTTTACTGGTTTAGGATGTGAGAATCCTTATTTATGTTCACCATGCTGGATGATGAAAATAAAAAAGGATGGGAACCGGCGCGGTGTGCGATGCGCGGGCTCCCGTCTGAAGACAGTTGTTTTTTTCACCAGACGTGTCTTAGGCCTGGACTAGGCACTACTCCTCGCACATGGCGAGGAGTTTCTCGGCCAGCTCCCGGCGGAGCTGCCGGGCCACGGAGGTCCGGTACTTTTGTGGTTCGGAGGGGAGCCCCCCGGCCCCGCCATCCTCCAAGATCAGGGAGGAGATCATCTTGTCGGGGATGATCTCCTCGATCGGCTCCCCGATGGAACCGATCTTTCGGGGGGGGACGCCATCCGCTCCGGAGTGGACCCAAACGGACCCGTCCTCCTTCAACTCCTCGAACTGGAAGACGGGGCGCTCGACCCCGTTCTTGATGGTGGTGGGGAGGGTGGGGAGCGTCTCTTCGAAGAGGCTTTTGGCCTCCTCGGCGGCGGTGGGGACGCTGTTGGACTTGGACATGATTTGCTCCTTTCGAGAGTAAAGGCTCATGAACCCGGGACCCGTGGGGGGTCAAGATTTTTTACCAGTCAGTGTGGCTCCACTCTGCGCTCTGGGAAGAACGCGCATCCACAAAGGGTGGATAGGGCCTTTACTGGTCAGGATGTGAGAATCCTTATTTACGCTCACTATTTGGCTGCGCTATGTTTATTTTTCGCAGAAATACTGAGCGGAAAAAAGGATGGGAGCGACACGCGGTGTGCGGTGCGCGTGCTCCCAGGGGTGAGGCGAGGTGTCCTCCGAATTCCCAGTTGCCTCATGACTGGGGAGGGGTGACCGTCTAGACCCGCTTGAGGCGGGTCACGGCCTGGATGTGGCCGCGGTCGTTGCGGACGGCCCCGTCCTTGGGGCCGGTGCCCGGGACGAGGATGTCGGAGCGGCCCTTGCAGGCCGACCCGACGAAGCCGGAGACGATGTAGAAGGTGCCTTCCTGCGGGGCGGGGAGGCCGGTGACCTCCCCCACCTCGTCCGCGGTCCACACCGGGACCGGGACCCCCTCGACCTCGGTCTTGACTCCCGGGGTCATGGAGACCCGGGCCACCGTCCCCGAGGGGGCGATGGTGGTGTCCGTGCCATCGACGGCACGGAGGGTGAGGGCGTGGGGGGTCAGGTTGATGAGCTTGGTCATAAATGACTCCATGATACATAACGAAAGACTCTGCTTTACGAACGCACCTGGACAACCCAGATGAACGCGCGTTTAGCCGTAGTCTCTCGTGATGCTCCCTAAACACATAATCTAGTTATGAGCTTAGGGAGAACTAAGTTGTCAATGTCCTCTACTCTGTTCCTTCTTTTAGTCCAACACCTTGGACCTGCTCTTTAAGAAGTATTTAGAATAGTAGCCTTTCGTTTATTTACTGGAACCGGCTGGTGAAGTCCTAGGCAAGCGCTCCTAGAACCTCGCCAGCCAGGTCAACCGAAGTTGACTTAGCTGTGCACTATTGATTGCTCAAACCACCTTTTGGTAGTTGCGAGGGAAAACGTTTTACTGTTCTCAACCTCATTTGCTAATCATCGTTTGATTAACTCGTTGTTTACCGTTCCGCCTTATATAAGGAGGCTTGGGTATTCCAGAGTAATCTAGGATTTAATTTCTAGGGAAGTAATCTCTCTACTTTTACTTCTGGTTTACTTCTCTATTAATCAACTCCTTTTTATAAAAGAACACGCATATCTCTATAACTGTTTCACCCTGAGTGATTTTCCTTAGGAAAATCGTATCGAAGGGTTAACGAGAGAGACATGCGTGTTCTACTGATCTTTTGTTTACCCAGGATCAGTGTCTGGGCTCTCTCTTACTAGGTTGTAATGTTCGTGTGCTTTTCTCCAGTTTCTCTTTGCGTTTCATCTTGACGAGACATCTTATCATAGGTTTCATATTTTGTCAATAGGTTGTGATAAATATTGGCTAATTTAAGTCAAAAAAGGGCTATTTTGGGAGTTATTATTTAGGCTTATATTGTCTTTATTATGTTTTATAATGATTATAATTTTAGATGATTGTGGATAAAATATAGGCTTATTTGTCAAATTTCCTTGACAAATACATATTAATAAGATACAATTAAGGTAGAAATAAACATTAATCCCCTATTAATATGTATAGCGATATCCTAAAACAAGCGGATCTAGACCAAGACGAGGTCTTAATCTATGAATATTTGCTAGAACATGGTGAATGTTCTGCAGGAGCCATAATTAAAGAAACCCCTTTAAAAAGGGGTAATGTGTATAATAAACTAGCTGATTTAGTGAAAAAGGGGCTTGTAGAACAATATGATAAAGGCAAAATCGCCCATTTTAGGGTAGAACATCCTTCTAAATTAGCTGAATATGTAGAACAAAGACAAAAAGACCTAGAACAAGCCAAAAAGACTATTCAAGCTAATTTAAAACAATTAACTTCTGATTATAATTTAGCTAATAATAAGCCAGGAATTACCTTTTATGAAGGAGAGGAATCTTATGCTAAAGCCTTGCATGACTCTCTAAATACTGAGGAAATAATTTACACTTTTGTAAATAGCGCTAATGTAGACCAGTATGTAAAGGAGATTAATGAAAAATATGTAAAAGCTAGAATTAGAAAGGGAATTAAAAAGAAAATGATCATGGTCGATAACCCTGTATCTAGGGAACATGCTAAAAATGTTAATCCAGAATTTACTGAAGTTAAATTTATAGATAGTAAAAAGTATCCGTTTGATAATGCGGTAGAAATTTATGATGACAAAGCTTTATATTTAGTGGCGGAAAAAGATTCTTTAATGGCCTTTCATATTCAACATCCACAAGTAGCTAGATTTCATAGATCTATATTTGAATATATTTGGCAAACTCTTTAAGCAGCCGCTACAGCCTCGGTTTGAGATTGAACTTTCTTTTCAAAACCGTATAATCTCTCTTCCCCCTTGGGGTCTAAGCTAAAATATCTGATTAAACGATAACCCTGATTATTTAATAACTCTTGATTTACTTGGGCAATGACTTCTAGTTGAGTAGCAGTATTAAATCTAGCTAAAATATAATCTTGGCCTAGATGATCTAAAGGGTTGCCAGGAAAATTTTCTTGCTGGTCAGTAATCAGATCTTCTTTGGAGCGTTGACCAAGAAGAGATTCTTCTCTAGTAGTTTCAATATCTATTAAACCATTATGATTTTTGGTTTTAACGTCTTCATGGTACCCTACTCCGATAAAGCCTTGTTCTTCTATATAATTAGTACCAGCTTGTACGCCAGATCGTACTACGGCGACCACTGTTTTTTCTTCAGCTAGTTGGGCAATGGTCTCTTGTAAAAAGTTTTCCCCTATTCCAGAGCCGCGCAAATCTTGATTTACATTTAATGATCCTAAATAGACCCGCTGACCATCTAAATGATAGGCTCTAGCAAAAGCAGCCACTACTTGCTGGTCATCTATAGTTTTTACTAAAATATAATAATCATCTTGAGCTTCTTCTAATATTTTTTCTAACTCTTGCCACACTTCTGGAAAACGAGCATAGTTTCTTTTAGCAATTTCTAACATTTGCTGTTTTTGTTCTTGAGATAAAAAGGCAGTGCTAACTACTTGGCGGTCAAAACCAGCGATGTCTCCCAAAGCTATGTCTTGACCTTCTTTTAAAGTGACTCGACATAATGAAGCAAAGGCAACCACATCGGCATTGATTTGTTCTAAAGCCTCATAATCACCTGTTTCTATCGCTGTAAGTAAAACTCGATTAGCTCTTTTAACTAATTCTTGAACTACTCGACGAGTGTCTACTTCTCTTCCTTTTTCTCTAAAAAACTCGCCTACCTCTGACTCTAAAGAATCTACGTGCTTGGTTATTTCGTTATAACGAGCTAAGACTATATTTACTTCGTCAGGTTCGGCAGCTTCAGCAAAATCTAAAATTTGTCGGCCTATTTCTGGGTCTTGAGACAAGGCAAAGAAAGAACTCATTAGATCGGCCTGATTAATCCCCTCTCTTTGATAGGCTTGACCAAACTGATAAAAAGAACCCTGGTCTCCACGGGCTAAAAATTGTAAAAGTTGAATCTGAGATCTAAAAGAAATTTCTCTAATGCTTAAGCCTAAATCTTCTTGGACTATTCTTTGGATATCAGGGCTGTATAAATTATTTAATAATAAAGCAGTGTCTTGTAATGGATCATGAGTATATGGATTGTGTTTAGAGCTAGAAATAACTTTTGGTAAAGGAGTCACTTCTGCTTGGGGAAGTTTTTCTTGCCTTCTAGCCCCTGCTTCATCAGCCGCCGCATTGATGACTTCTTGTAATTTATGTCTCTGTTCATAAAGGTCTTGATGTATTTCATTAACTCTATCTAATAATTCCTGGTTATCATTTATTATTCTTTGTCTAGTAGTTGTTATTTTTTCTTCGGCTTGTCTAAATGAATCGCTGTGAAATTGCCTTAATTTCATAACTTCTTCTGGAGGAGCTAGTCTTTCAGTTAAGTTAAAAGCTTGTTCGATATAGCCTTGAGCTAACAATTCTTTAGCTTGATCATTTCCAAAATTATTAATTAAATCAATACTAGCTTGTTGATTAGCTTCTTCAGCAGCTAATTGAATTTGGCTTTGTTCTTGTCTGGCTTGGGCTTGCAATTCTTTAAATTGCTCTATTATCTGATAATTTTCTTCCCAGTCCCCTGGAATTTCCTGGTTTAATCTAGTTATAATTCCTGAGTCACACTGCCTAGTTAAACGCAGAGCAGCAAATAAATAATTAGCATCACCGACTAATCTTTGAGCAAAGTCTCTAGCCTGATCAATAACTTGTTCTGAAACTTCTGTTTGTTCAGGAATATCTTCTTTATTAATCTCTGATATTCCTCTTAATGCTCCGGCGTGATCAAAAATTCCGATTATTCCAGGGGCGACATATCTAACCTGATCACTATTATTTAGAGGTGGATAAAAATTTAAACTAGCTCTTAATTCTCTGCCTTCTTCTTGCCATTCTGGAGTAAAAACTCTTATTCTAGCGCTTCCAGGATCGCCACGGTATTCTAAAACTGAACTAGAGGGGTCTCTAATTTCTTGATCTGATCTTTCTAAATAGGCTTGAGCAATTAGTTGAACTAATGGCTCTGGTCGAGCAGTAGCTACAGCTTCTAAAAATTGTTGGCTATTATCAGCTCCAGCCTCGGCCCAACTTCCTTGAGCAGCAGCCTGGGCCGCAATATTAAACAAGTAATCTAATTGATCTACTACTTCCCCTAAAGAATCGTGAGAAGCGGCTTCGGCTAATTGCTCTGTTAATTGCTCAACATGTTCTCTTCTTAAATAAGACATCTCATAAGCCAATTCTCCGTTAATTGTACTTCCTAGTGATCTTTGTAGTTCTGGAGCCCTAGTCATTTTAGCGCCTATTCTAATCATTTTATCTGCTGGCAAAAGATTACTCAAGTTAGGAGACACGGAAAATAAATTTTCTCTTAAAGCGCTTAGATGAGATGGAGCTTCGGGATATTTTTTAAATTCTGTAATTAAATTATCAAAAAAAATCTCAACTACTTGAGATAGATTAATTTTATTTTTTTCTGCTATTTGACGAAGGTGATCTTCTACTTGTCTAGATAAATCAAAAACGCTTCCTTCTTGGTATTGCTCAGATAATAATAACTCAGCAAAATAAGAGTCTATTTCTGATTTTGCTTTTTCTGCTTCTGATACTGAGCCTTGTTTTAATTCAATTGATCCTTCCATAACCGTATTATAGTAAAAATTGACGAAAAAATCAATTTATCCTATAATCAAAGCATGAATCAAGACTTAATTGGGCCACAAGCAGAGAAAACCTTCTCGTGGAAAAAATGGATATTATTGGGAGGGATTTTTTTATTAGTCCTAGGCTTTGGATTTGTTTATCAAAGAGTTAGCGGAGCGACTAATAAGATTTCTGATAGCGAAGAAAACACTTCTATTTTTAGCCAGATTAAATATGTTAATCAAGAAAAGCCATTAAAGGGCCAAGAAGAAGACCGAATCAATGTCTTGCTTTTAGGCTTGGGCGGATTAAACCATCCTGGTGGGACTTTAACTGACACTATTATGGTAGCTAGTTACAAGCCCAGCACGAATGAAATGTCTTTTATTTCTATACCTCGTGATTTAGTAGTAAAGGTTTATGATGATAATAATCCTGACTACTGGGAAGGACGCAAGATTAACTATGCTTATGAACTTGGAGGAATGGATTTAGTGCTAGAAAAAATTACTGAAGTGACTGGCTTGGACATGAATTATTATGTTTGGCTAGACTTTGAAGGATTTAGAAAAATTATTGATGATATGGGCGGTTTAGATATTTATGTAGAAAACGGATTCACAGACTACGAGTACCCAGATTATAATTATGGTTATCAAACTATTCAATTTACTAAAGGCTGGACCCATATGGACGGTGAAACAGCGTTGCAATTCTCTCGATCTAGGCATGGCAACAATGGCGAAGGCTCTGACTTTGCCCGCAGCCAAAGGCAGCAAAAAGTTATTGAATCTTTTAAAGATAAAATGTTTTCCAGTTCTACTCTCTTGAATCCAATGACTTTAAATAATATCTTGGGCAGTTTAAGTGATCATTTAAAAACTAATGCCGAGGTTTGGGAAATGGTGCAAGGAGCTAAGATGTCTGGGGAAATGGATAAAGAAAGTATTATTAGCAAAGTTATTGATAATGGAGCTAGCGGACTTCTCTACTCTAAAATTGCTGACACCGGGGCTTATGTGTTAATTCCTAATGCCGGTGAATATAATTTTACAGAAATTCAAAATATGTCTAAAAATGTTTTTGAAACTGTAGAGATCACTAAAGAAGAAGCAAGTTTAGAAGTTCAAAATGGAACTAATAAAAATGGTTTAGCGGCCAAGACTGCAGAAGAGCTTCGAGGAAAAGATTTGAAAGTCTCGTCTATTGGAAATGCCTTAAACCAAGAAGAAGCCAAAACTTATATTTACGATTTATCAGACGGCCAAAAACCAGAAACTTTAACTAAGCTGCAAGAATTATTTAGCGACTTTGAATTTAAGTCTAAAGAAGAAGCTGATGGCTTAACTGAATCAGGAGCTGATTTCTTAATTATTATTGGAGCTGATTACACAGAAGTAAGTGAAGAAGAAATCGAAGAAGAATATAGCGACGAAGTTCAAACAATAGAAAAAGATAACTCACCAGATACTTATGTCCTCTAAAAAATTACCTCGAGTCGTCATTTGTGGGAGGACAAATGTCGGAAAATCAACATTATTTAATCGTTTAGCAGAAACTAAAAAAGCGATTGTTTCTGATTTGGCCGGAACCACTAGAGATCGTAACTTTGCAAAGGTAGCTTGGCAAAATAAAGAGTTCGAACTTATTGATACTGGGGGGCTAGATATTTTTGATGAACCAGAATTAGAACAAAATATTAAAAAGCAGATTCAAATAGCTTTACAACAAGCTAGCGTAGTTATTTTTGTTATGGACGGAAAGATGGACCTGCTTCCACAAGACAAAGAAATTGCTAAAAATTTATTAGAATTAAAAAAGCCGGTAGTTTTAGCGATTAATAAAATTGATTCCTTAAAAGACCAGCATAAAGTTGATGCTGATGTTCATAAATTAAAATTTAAACACTCCCAAATTTGTTCTGGGTTAAACGGCCTGGGAACTGGTGATTTATTGGATGTGATTACTGATCTTTTACCAAAGCAAAAATTAGCGGACGAGGAAAAGGAGTCTACTAAGATCGCAATCATTGGTCAACCGAATGTTGGTAAGTCTTCTTTGTTAAATGCAATTATTGGTGAAGAACGCGTAGTAGTTAGTGAGATTGCCCATACCACTCGAGACATTAATGATGTTGAGTTTCAATATGGCAAAGACTTATTTGTTTTAATTGATACCGCTGGACTAAGAAGAAAGGCTCGAGTTGGAAAATGGAAAGGCGAAGGAAAAAGATTTTTAGCTAAGATTGAAAAAGAAGGAGTTGGCTCTACAATAAATGCTATTCGAGAAGCAGATATTGTTTTACTAGTTTTAGAAGTGCACAAAAGGATTAATGCTCAAGATAAAGCAATAGTTCAAACCATAGTAGATGAGGGCAAGAGTTTAATTTTGGTCTTAAATAAATGGGACTTAATTCCAGAAAAAGATGCAGCCACGATTAAAAAATATGAAAAATATTTTTACACTTCCCTACCCTTTGCTACTTGGGCCCCGATTATAATGACTTCTGCTAAAACGAAGCAAAGAGTGAAAAAAGTTTTAGACCTAGCTTTAAAAGTTAAAGAAAATCAAGAACGAGAAATTCCAGAAGAAGAAATAGCTGATCTAAGAGAACATTTCTTTAATAAATATAAACCTAAGCAAAAACAAACCATTACTCATGGTCAACAAAAAAAACCTCTGAAACTAGGACGCTTTGAACAAATAGATACTAAACCACCGACTTTTTATATTCATTCTAAAAATCCTAAGATGGTAGCTCCTTCGTTGGTAAAAATTATTGAAAAAATGTTTAGACAAAAATATGACTTTAAAGGAACGCCGATTAAGCTAATCGTAGAAAAATAATGGTTCGATAAACTCACCATAAAATATGAAATTAATTATAGGCCTGGGAAATCCAGGTGAAGAATACAAAAAAACCAGGCATAATCTAGGCTTTATGGTCTTAGATGAGATGACTAGTGAGTTTTCTTTGGAAAAAAAGCTAGAAGCTGAAATTACTAGAGAGGGCAGCGCTATGTTTGCTAAGCCAACTACTTTTATGAACGAAAGTGGCCGAGCAGTGTCTAAAATCTGCCAATATTATAAAATAGACCCAAGCGATGTTTGGGTGGTTCATGATGATAAAGATATGGAGCTAGGTAAGATCAAAGTAAAACCACAGGGCGGTAGCGGCGGACATAACGGAATTAAGTCTATTATTCAGCATTTAGGAACTGAGGAGTTTAATCGAGTTAAGTTAGGGATTGCTAAGAAAAATATTAAAGATACTTCTAAATTTGTTTTAAATAGGTTCTCTCTCTTAGAGAGGGCTAAAGTAAAAAAAATGCTCGGGGAAGCAGTAGAAACTATTAAAGACGAATTAATTCGGGAAAAATAAAACACCCACTACCCCATTTGCATGAAGGAAAGAATAACTAAGGAGGAGTCGTTATCCTTGTTCCATACAAATGAGATGGTGGGTGCTTTTCCTGCCTACTACGGCAGGTAAATTTAAAGGTGCAGAAAGCCGCTGGCAAGGAACAGACATTTATGACCAAGGAGGGGAAGTCATAGTAATGTGTTCTCGCCAGAGACTTTCTATATCTTTATAATATTTAAAAGGACGGCCACCAAAACTCCTTTCTGAGTTTAGCCAATCTTACCAGTTTTTTAATATTTGTCAAGGGTAGCTGTGGAAAAGCATAATATGCTATAATATATACATGAAAATGATACTAATGGTGATAGCCCCAAAAGACTATCAAGACATAGAGTATAACACCCCTAAAATGGTGCTTACAGAGGGCGGCGTAGAGGTAAAAACTGCTTCTTTGGGGCCAGGAATGGCCCAAGGGTTTTTAGGTGGTGAAGCTAAAATAGATTTAGTAGTTGATGATGTTAAAGTGGAAGATTTTGATGGGGTGATATTTGTAGGTGGCCAAGGAATGGTAGATTTGGTGGATAACGAAAAATTTGTGAAACTAGCTAAAGATTTTTATGAGGCAGGTAAAATTACTGGTGCGATTTGCGTAGCTCCTAAAATTTTAGCTAACGCGGGATTATTAGAAGACAAAGAAGCCACTTCTTGGGATGGAGCGGAAGCACACTTAAAAAAACACAAAGCTCAGTATACTGGAGCGGCAGTAACTAAAGATGGTTTACTAATTACTGGTAATGGTCCAAGTGCTGCCTCTGAATTTGGATTAACAGTTTTAAATGCTTTAAAATGATATGGTAACTATTAACCCAGTTAAAAGAGCGGTAGAAAAAAAGTACGCGCAAAAAAAGCCGGTATCTACAGAACCGACAATAAAGACTTACATTTTTATTGGCTGTATAATCGCTATGGTTGTTATTGGAGCGATTATGTGGCTACAGCAAAATTTCTAAGGTGACTGGGCAATGATCAGAACCTAAAACATCGGGCATGATTGAGGCTTTTTTAATTTGAGGCTTTAAATTTTTTGAAGCCCAAAAATAATCTATGCGCCAGCCAACATTACGGTCTCGGGCCCTGGTCTTCATGTCCCAATAGCTATAATTTTCGCCTTTAGTATTAAACATTCTAAAAGTGTCTAAAAAGCCCATGGCTTCGAGTTTGTCTAAGCGCTTTCGTTCAATGGGCATGAATCCAGAGTTGTCTAAGTTTGGCTTTGGCCTGGCTAGGTCTATCTCGTGATGAGCAGTGTTATAGTCTCCGCAAATAATAATTTTTTTATTTTTAAATTTTTGCAAATACTTTAAGAAATAATCATAAAAATTTAATTTATATTTAAGGCGCTCGTCAGAAGCTCCGCCATTAGGAAAGTAAATGTTAAATAATAAAAATTTGCCATAGTCAGCCATGATAACTCTGCCCTCTTTATCGTACTTGGAATAACCAAAATCAAAACCAACGCTCTTAGGTTCTTGACGAGTATATAAGGCAACGCCGCTGTAACCCTTTTTTTCGGGCTGGGAAAAATAAACATGATAGTCGTCTAAGTTTAATAGTTCTTCAGAAAGCTGCGAGGCATGAGCCTTGGTTTCTTGTAAACACAAAATATCTGGACTTTCATGTAAAACCCAATCGATGAATCCTTTTTTTTCAGCCGCCCTGAGGCCGTTAACGTTCCAAGAGATTAGTTTCATATTATTGCGAAGCCCTATTAATCATAAAATCTATGTTTTTATTTGTATTTTCAGTGGTAATTTTTATCTGAGGATGATTTGACTGCCAAACTCTAAAAATTTCATCAGCAAAGGCTTGGCCAACTGTTTTTACGTTTTTAAAATCAAGAATAATATTTTTAAATTTTACTAATCCGCTAACTACTCTTCTGGCCTGAGATCTAGATAAATAGTCGGTATCTATTTTATATAATTTAATAATTACTTTAGTTTTAGAAAATTCAAAAGAATTATTAGTATACTGCTTAAAAATATCTTCTAGCTGCCTTGGGCTTTTTAAAGAAATAGAAAAAGAAACCTTGGTTCCTTTAAATCTTTTTTGATCATAAATAAAAACATCCTCAATTAAATTATTAAAAATAATTTTATTCTCTGAGCTAACAATGGTTAGACTATCAGCTGCTTTTGAGGTGAAAAATATACCTTCTCCAGAGTGTCTTTTGGGGTCAGTTGTTTGTTTTCCTTTTAATAATTCTTGAATTGCTTCTAAATTATTATTTAACTTTTTTTTTATTTTTAATTTTATCAAAAATTCCAATTCCATAATCAATAATGTCAAAACGTAGAACATCTTTATGATTAACTGCTTGAATATTAATTTTTTTAGACTGGGAATGATCAATAGCATTGTTTAAAATTTCACTAAAAGCGTATCCAAATATAGTAACTACATTATCAGGCACATCTAAAAGGATTCCTGTTTTTTGTTTTAGCTCTTTTAAAATTAAATCTTCTGATAAATTTTTATTATCTACTCTTTTATTAAATCTCTTTATTTTTCTCTTGGCTTTTAAAAGGCTGTTTTTATCAGCTTTAACATAATGAGCTTTATTAGTTTGACCAATTAAAACAATTTTTCCTTCTTCTTGAAGTTCTTTAAAGAAGCGATTTATATAAGCTTTGGAAAAACTAGTCTTTTTAACTATTTCCGCAGTGCTAACTTGCCCTTTCTTGTTTATAATCTTTAAAATAAGGTCTTTAATATCCATAATATAATTAATTTGTTTACAAGTTTATATTATCATGAATATTAAAACTTGTCAACTAATACCCTACTCGCTATGTAATGCTTTAATTGGATCTAGTCTGGCAGCCCGCCAAGCAGGGTACAGCCCAGCTAAGGTACCGATGATTGTAGAAAAGGCAATAACGCCTAAAGTTAGATAAAGAGGAAGTTCTATTATATTGGTTAAAGGAATGCTTTCTTGGGACATGAAATAATTAGCCGCGTAATTAGCGCCGATAGTAAGCGCATAACCCATTCCTAAACCAATGGCTCCGCCTAGAAGACCTATTAGAGATGCTTCGATAGTAAACATTTTTCTAATAGCAGACTTGGAAGCACCCACGGCTTTCATAACTCCGATTTCTCGAGTACGTTCGTAAATAGACATAACCATGGTGTTTACAATACCAATAGCGGCTACGCCTAAAGAAATAGAACCAATAATGCCCAAGACTACCTCGATAATAGTAAATAGATTCATAATCTCAGCTAAAAGATCTTCCATGGTAATAGCACTAACTACGTATTTTTCTTCAATATCTAAAGAGGCTTGTTCAACATTGTCTGAATTGTTTACGTAAACAGATAAAGTACTGTATCCCCTGTCTTCTAATTCATCAACTATCACTTCTTTAGGCTCGGCTTGATAATCCTCTTCTTCTGGCCATTCATATTCTTTGCGCTTCATTAAGTCTTTAGCCCAATCAATGGAAATATAGGCATTGCTTTCAGCTGGACCCATGGTAGTGACTCCGATAATAGTAGCCGTGACTTGGCTGCGATGATTTTTCCAATCATCGGCATCACTAGTAAAAGGATCTGGAAGCTCATCGTTAATTCCAAAGCTTCCTTCATGAGAACGAAGAGTTACTTCTTGGCCAATTATTTCTTCTGGGGTAAAACCAAAAGCTTCAACATAAGTATTTCCTAAAATAATAACATTTTTTTCAGAATTACTAGTAAAGTGACGGCCGGCAGCTAAGGTAACTTGATCGTCTGGATTAGGCGTAACTGGAGTGCTGGTTAAGTGAGGACTGGCCCTTTTAGCCTCGCCGTTGTGTTCAAAAAATAAGTTACTATAAGACCAGACATCAATATCTGGGAAAACAGCTGTGACATTATTAATGTTTTTTAATTCTTCGATCATGGCGTCGTCTAAGGTAGTAGCATCTGGGTCGTCTTCAGCATAATTCATGCCGTCAAAAAGACTCACTTCTTCGATATCAGCCATGCCAACAACGGTAACTCGAGAAAGCATGCCAATGGATTCAATCTGGCCAATAAAAGCGTTTTGCGCGCCCAAAGCAATGGCCACGAGAGAGACTACGGCAGTTACCCCAACTGAAACAGCAAAAATAGTAAGAGTAGTCCGCAGCTTGCGGCGCCACAGATTTTTAAAAGCTATTTTTAAAGCGTCTAATATACTCATCGGATTTGTCCATCTTTAATTCTTATAATCCGGTCGGCGTATTTAGCCATTTCTGGATCATGAGTAACCATTACTATGGTAATTTGTTTTTGTTTGTTTAAATCAGTTAGTAGCTTCATGATAGCTTTGCCGTTTTTGGAGTCTAGATTTCCAGTGGGTTCGTCTGCTAGTAAAATTTCTGGGTTATTAACTAAGGCCCTGGCTACGGCGACGCGCTGTTGCTCTCCGCCTGATAATTGCCCAGGCTTGTTTTTAATTCTTTTAGATAAGCCAACTAATTTTAAAATGTCTTCAGCTTTTTTCTGGCGCTGTTTTTTATTTTTAGAAAAATACATTGGCAGCATTACATTTTCTAAGGCAGAATAAATTGATTGTAAATTAAAACTTTGAAAAATAAAACCAACTTTTTCATTTCGATAGTTGGCTAATTTTTTGTCTCTTAGTTTGTGTAAATCTATGTCTTCAATAATAATCTGGCCTTTGTCTGGACGATCTAGACCACCGATCATGTTTAAAAAGGTTGATTTACCAGAGCCAGATGGGCCCATGATAGCCGTAAAAGAGCCTTTTTTTATTTCTAAAGAAACATTGTTTAAGGCATGGATTGTTTCTCCGCCTAATTGGTATTTTTTTGAGGCGTTTTTGAATTGAATCATGGGTTTATTATAGCATACCTTGATTTTATTTAAAAAATATGCCAAGATTACTCTAATATGAAAAAATATAAATTAATCCATCTAATTATTACGGAAAAGTGCAACTTGGGCTGTGAGCATTGTTTAGCAGATAGTGGTAATGTTCTACCAGACGAGCTGAATACAGACGAAATGATTGAGGTGGTACAACAACTAAATAAAATTGATTACAAAGATATTCACATCGAAGGTGGTGAACCTTTTTTGAGATTGGATTTACCGCTAATTTTAAATGAGTTTAAAACTTTGGAAAATATGACCATTATCACTAATGGGACTATTCCTTATAATGAAAAATTTAAAGTTTTAAGAGAAAAAAATATTGACAGTGTTATGTTTTCTTTGGATAATTTTGCTCGCCCTAAGCATGCGCAATATAAAAATATTATTCCTAATTTAAAGACTTATCAAAAAGCAGGAGTAAATGTAAAAATTAGAACTACTTTGACTAAAAATAATATTGATTTTATGGAGGAAATAATTACGATTGCCATTGACTTGGGAATTGAAACTATTCGATTTGGAACTTTTAAAGCTTTGGGTCGAGGAAAAAAAGATGAGATGAGAGAAAAATATGAGTTTAATGAAGAGGCTTATAAGAAACTTCTTATAAAGACTAAGGAAATGATAGAAAAATATGGGAATCAAATAAAAATTAAACTATCTACTCCTGCTTCTACTGTGAATGAAGAAAATAATTATAAAATTTGTAAACTAGCTGAGGAAGTAACTTTAAAAAAACACTCAAAAACTTTAGAGTGCTTTGCTTTTACTGGACAACTAAATATTTTTTCTAATGGTGATGTTACTCCATGTGTGGAAAGCAAGGATCAGGTTGTTTTGGGAAACACTCGTAAAGAAACTTTGGAACAAATTTCTATAAAAAAAGATCTCTTTAGTAAAAAACATAAATGTTCTCATGGGCATTTATTAGTGAGTTCAGATCAAAAAACTTTTGACATGCAATAATTCTTTGCGGGATGGGTTGCGCGATTATTGCGCGATTTTTTTATAGCAAAAAAAAGAACGACTGGCTACGCGGCACCGTGGGTGGTGCGCGCGCAGCGAGTCGTTGTGGACCAGCACCCTACTGGTCGAGGCAGAACTCGAGGACCGTGGTCCAGGTCATGCTCTCGGGGTGCCAGGCGTCGAAGTGGCCGCCGTCCATGATCTGGTAGCGACCTTCGACCTCGTCGGCCAGGCAGCGAACCATGTCCGGGGGCACAATGGTGTCCTCGCTGAAGCCCAGGAGCAGGGAGTTCTGGAAGGGCTTCATGGTGCGCCACCGGGAGACGAAGACCTCGTAGTCCAGGTGGAAGCCGCAGCCGCAGCGGGAGTTACTGGCCGAGCGCTGGATGGACTCGGACAGACCACCGCGCATCTCCGGATCGCTCAGCATCCACTCGTCAGCGCCTTGAGCCCAAGTCTCGAACTGGGTCTTGGCCGAGCGCTTGTTGAGCTGGCCGATGGACCAGGACAGCAGGCGGGGCAGGAGCGGCCACTTGCTGAAGAGGTCGCGGATCCACTGGAACTTGAGCTTGCCCTGGAACTGGTGGTACTTGAGGACGTCGTTGGCGCAGGTGGGGGCGATCTGGACCAGACGGATGTCCGGGTAGCTCTGGTGAAGCCGGAGGGCCAGGTAGTGAGCCGTCAGGGAGCCACCGGAGTGACCGATCACGGCCAGGGGGGTAAACCCCAGCTTGCGGATCTTGTCGGCGTAGCGGCGAGCCATGAACCCGAAGTCGACGGTGGTGTTCTCGATCTCGGGGTGGCCGTACCCGGGCCTGGTGAAGGCCAGGATGCAGACCTTGTGGCCCAGGTCTCGCTCGGCCATGGCGATGAGCTGGCTGATCTGCCGGCCCGTGAACATGCCGAAGCTGCTGAGCAGGGTACCGTGCAGGAACACGATGCAGTGTGTGGCCTCGTGGTGATCCCCGTAGATCTGGTACTCGAAGTGCTCGTCGCTCTGCGAGGGGGGACGGGACATAGTCATCAGGTGCCTCCTTTCTGAGGGCAGTGGGGGGGGGGTGAGCCTACTTTGTCATAAAATATCTAAAATGTCAAGGGTAATCACCTTGACTAGAAAGGTTAATAATTATAAGGTTTAAGTGAACTTCAACCGGGGGAGGAAAAACCCCATGCTCACTGATGCCTTCCTGTTCTGCTGGCCCTACCTCAAGGAACTCCTGCTCTGCGGCGGGGCTACGATCTGGGTCATCTCTCTGATCCTCTTCTGCCTCTCTGGCCTCGGACTGCTCCTCGACTTCAGCAGCTCCTACTCCTTCTTGCGTAAGGAGGCTAGGCCCTCCCTGCGACAAGTCCTGAAGCGCGCCTTCCTCGACAACATCGGGGAAAACATCCCCCTCTACACCTTCGTCGCCTCGCTGGTTCTCGGCGCCATCACCTACTGGATCTCGCACGAAGAGACCTGGACCGCCTGGCACCTGCTGGTCCGGTTCGTTCGCTGGCTCATCTGAGTCGGAGAACAAGAACCAACAACCTCTTCCGTCGGGGAACCCGCCGCCGCTAAAGCTGTGGCGAGGTAAACTGCGGAAGAGGGCTTTTTTTATTTAATTGCGCGATATTTTGCGCGATTATTGCGCGATTATTTATTTTATGCTATTATTAAAGTAGATATGTTTAATCCAAAATACCAAATAAATAATAAAATTCTCTATTTTTTGAGTCTAATTTCTGAAGCTAGAGCAACAATTGACCAAGCTAAGCTTTTACCGCAAAATGAATTAAAACTTAAGCGCCAAGCCTTGATTAGAATGACTCATAATTCTACTCAAATAGAAGGTAATGTTTTAAGCCTAAGACAAGTAGAGGCTGTTTTAGGTAAGCAAAAAGTTGATGCTCCCCTGCGTGATGTCTATGAAGTACAAAATTATTTAAAAGCCTTGCGCTATATTGAGGAAGTGGTTCAAAAAAAACAAGTTATAAATGAAAAAGTTTTATTAAAAATTCATAGACTAGTAACAGCCAAAACTTTACCTAAAGAACAATCTGGAGCCTATCGTAAAGGTATGGTCCATGTGGTTAGGCGACGGATTGGCCGACCGCAGGAGATTGTTTATACGGGTCCTAAACCAAAAAAAATTCCAAAACTTTGCCAAAATTTAATAAAATGGATTCAACAAAGCAATAAAGAAAAAATGAGTCCTGTGTTAATGGCGGGAATAGCCCATCAAGAAATAGCTGCCATTCATCCTTTTGCTGATGGAAATGGCAGAACAGCGAGAGCTTTAGCTACTTTAATTCTCTATAAAAGAGACTATGACTTTAGGCACTTATTTGCTTTAGAAGATTACTACAATAAAAATCGTCCGGCTTATTATGAAGCTATAAATTTAGGTAAAAAATACGAACAAAGAAAAGTTGATTTTAATCCTTGGTTAGAATATTTTGTAGAAGGATTTGAAGCAGAAATCAGCCAAGTTAGAAATAAAGTTTTTTCTTTAGAATTTAAAAAAGTTGATGATAAGATAGAGTCTCAAATATATTTAGATCCTGATCAGTTAAAAATTTTAGAATGGCTTGATCAAATGGGAAAAATTACTAGTAGCGATGTAGTGGATGTTTTAAACTGTTCTAAAAGAAGCGCTCAGTTATACTTAAAAAAACTTAAGGATATAAAAATAATCAAACAAATAGGCAAGGGTCCTTCTTCTGCTTATATTTTAAGATAAAAAAATATGTTATAATAAGAATAGTTAATAATTAATTTTCTAATTTATGGAAAAAACATTAAAAAATTTAGGAGCTGCTTTTATTGGCGAGAGCCAAGCCCGAAACCGCTATCACTTTTATAGTAAATTAGCTGGTAAAGAAGACTATGATCAAATCGCAGCTATATTCATGGAAACTGCCGAACAAGAAAAAGAACATGCCTGGCAACTAATGAAAATGATTCAAGAATTAAAACCAGGTGAAACTATTACCGTGCCTGAAGCTCCGGTACCGACTGTAATGGGAACTATTGAAGAAAACTTAAAAGCAGCGATTGCTGGTGAGAATTACGAACACACTAGTATGTACCCTGGTTTTGCAGATACTGCCGATGAAGAAGGTCTTCCAGAAGTAGCTAAACAACTTCGAGCTATTGCAGTGGCAGAAAAACACCACGAAGAAAGATACGCTAAGCTATTAGCCCAATTAGAAGCTGGGACCTTATTTAAGAAAGATGAAGAAAAAACATGGGTTTGCCGAGAATGTGGTTATACGCACGTGGGTCAACAACCGCCTGAAGAATGCCCTTCTTGCAAACACCCACAAAAATATTATCAATTAAAATGTGAAGAGTACTAATATGACAAAATTAAACGAAGTATATAAGTGTGAAGTGTGTGGGAATATAGTAGAAGTGTTACACACCGGAGTTGGCGAATTAGTCTGCTGCGGCCAACCAATGAATTTACAAAAAGAAAATACAGTTGACGCCGCTGTAGAAAAACACGTTCCTGTGGTAGAAGAAAAAGATGGTAAGTTATTAGTAAAAATTGGCGAAGTAGACCATCCAATGACAGAAGAACATTACATTGAATGGGTAGAAGAAATTTTTGAAGGAAAAGTAATTAGAAAATACCTAAAACCTGGAGACAGGCCAGAAGTAATGCTTTGTAAAATAAGCGACAAGGCTGTTATTAGAGCTTATTGTAACTTACACGGACTTTGGAAGGCTTAGACTGACAAGCAAGTTAAGATCAAAACCGTAATAATTATTGCGGCTAAGAAGTATAAGAAAGTAAAGCCTAGAACTTGTAACGCAGGCTTTACTTTTTTGTTAAAAACTAAATAAGCAGGATAACCAAAGACAGCTAGCCCAGTAACAGCGGCAGAGAACACAAAAATGACTAACATAATAGCCATGACTACAACTTGCTCTTGGCTAGTCATGATAGAATCCATGGCTGTAAAAAACAAAGCTAACAAGGCACAATAAATAATTACACCCAATGATTGGAATAACCCAATTAAGTATGGTTTTTTCATATTTTTATACGGCGATATCTCGCTTATGATAATAGATTGCGCCAATAGTGGTACAGATTATGGCAGTTCCAGCAAAGACAACAGCGGGCAGCCAATCTATAGTTGCGTCTTGTAAGGCATTGTTATAATCATAGTAATAGAAGAAGGAAAGATATTGCACGTTTTCTAATTTTTCCATTAAAGCAGAGGCCACATTAGCTACATACATTAATAAGAATAATCCACCAGAAAACATGTATACTCTTCCTTTGTCTGAGAATAAGGCAGAAAACATGTAGCCGATACTAAAGACAGCCCAACCAAATAACATACTTAGTAAAAAGATGTAAACATATCCTTCTACAACATAATCAATGTCATGAAGCATGGCCAAGGGAATAGCAATAAATACAGAGATTCCAGTAAAAGTAGCAAGGGTAACGAGTCCGGAGATGTAACGAGAGAAAAATAATTTTAACCGAGAAACAGGTTTAGCTAAAATATGCTCAATAGTTCCTTTGTCTACTTCTCCGGCTAAAGCTGATCCGGCAAAAGAAAGCATAAGGAATAAAAGCATGATTGGAAAAACAATACTATAGTGCTCTAAGGCTAAAAATTTTTCAATGGTGTCAAAAGAAAGCTCTTCAATGCCAAAAGCTTCAAAAAGCTCGGTTGGGTAATTAGCAAAAGCTTGTTCAAAAGTTGCGGCGTCTTTTAAAATGGACGGATACATGGCAATGTACATCCAAGTAAATAAAGATGAAGCTGCGGCATAAACAGCCAAGGAAATTTTTCGATCTTTTAATGATCGCCAAATGATATTAAACATATATTTATTCGTAAAATTCTAAAAAGATGTCTTCTAGCGAGGCTCTACCTATTTCAATATCAATTAAAGAAAATTCTTGTAAATGATTAATGAATTTATTAATGTCGCCCTTAAAGCTCATTTCTACGGAGTGGCCAGTTTGACCTTTAATTTTTACTCCATCAGCTTCAAAAACCTTAGGATCAATAATCTCCTTAAAGTTAGCCCGAATAGAATAAAGTTTTTTCTCTTTTAAATGAGTAACGCTTTCTTTGGCGACTATTTTTCCCTTTTTAATAACTCCAACTCTATCGCAAACACGTTCGACTTCGTTTAAGTTATGAGAAGACATAAAAGTGGTTGCTCCCCGCTCTTGAGCCTCTTCTAACATTTTATAAACCTCATTTTGAAGCAATGGGTCTAAAGCATTAGTGGGTTCGTCCATGATTAAAACTTCTGGTTCGTGCATGAGAGTTAAAATTAAACCTAGCTTTTGCCGATTTCCAGAAGAAAGTTTTTTGGTCTTCATTTGAGGATCAAAATCTAAGCGTTTAGCTATCTTGGCGGCAATATTTTTATCGCCATTTAGGCGGCTTAAAAAGTCGATATGCATTTGACCAGTCCATTTTTCATAAAGCTGCACTTGGCCAGACAAGTAGCCGATTTTATGTCGGATATCAACGTTGTGTTTACCTAGAATTTTAATTTCTCCTTCAGTAGAATTAATAAAATTCATAAGACAACGAATAGTGGTGGTTTTTCCAGCCCCGTTTGGACCTAAAAACCCGAATATTTCCCCCTTTGGAACTTCTAACGAGATCCCGTCTACAGCTTTGACCTTGCCAAAGTGTTTTTTGAGATCTTTTACCTCAATAATGTTGTTCATATATGATTTAAATTAAATTGTCCATTGATTATGAGTAACTCCAACTAAGTACCACTCGTCTTCATATTTTTCAAAACTTATAATTAAGCTAGCCCAGTCCATCTGGTCGTATTCGCTGGTACCAGGATAGTAATACTCTACTGTAATAGCCTGGTCATAAGCTTCAAAGACATTGTTAGTGGTATTTCCAGTGCCCACAACTTCATTGTTTCTAATTTTTTGAGCATGAGTAAATCCTTTGTCGTAAACAAACTGATCCCAGTATTCGCTTAAGGTAAGACTGATCTCGTCTCCTTTGCCATCGTAATTACCCCAAGTATATTTTTTCTCTGAAGTAAAATCTAGATCATTAAAAACTAAATTATTATTAATGTCTACATAGGCGTAAGGAGAAAAGCGCAAACCTTTTTCTGGGTGAATTAATTCGTTCAAATCTTCAGCGTCTTTGTCGCGCATGGCAATAACCGCGTTTTGAGAAGGCATTAAAATATAATCCATGGCTTCGTCATGAGTAAGCTCGGAATATTTTTTTGTTTCTTCTCTGGTAAAACTATCTTTTACATAATCAAAATACTCCCATTCTTTTCCTTCCCATAAAGCAAAGGTTGTATCTACTGGGCCAATAGTAACCTGCATAGCTGGAAAAGGAACATTATAAGGAACAATATGAACTACATAGCCACCGGCTACGGTTGGATCAGTTACTTCATTAACAGTGTGGCCGGTTGGATAGTCAAAAGAAAATCCATTTTGACTAGTGTAAGTTAATAAGTCTACTTCAGGAATAGCATTTAAGTTTTCATTTACCACAGTGTTGGTATTAATGTCTTCTTCTGGGGAATAATATTTATCATAGGCAAACCAACCGATAACACCCAGTAAAGCAATTAGAATTACAATGTAAATTAATTTTTTCATATATTTAGCTATTAATTACGATCGTATTCACCGGTAATATAATCTGAATCTAGAATATCAGAAGACATATTAGTTTCTATTTCAGAGACCGTGCTTCCGGAAATAGAAAGAACGCTTAACGCATAGATTTCAAATTGATAAGTATGAGCTCCGTCTGCAATTGGTGGACAAGGACCTCCCCAATCAGCTTCTGAAAAATCATTAGTTACTTCAGTACCGTCAGCAACGGCGGTATCTTCATCAAAACCAGTTGAGCTAGAAGAAATATCTTTAATTCCCCAGTGAAAGAAGTCTCCACCAGGAGCGTCGATGTCGCGAACAATTAAAACAAAACTTTGAGTTCCATCAGGAGCGTTTTCCCAGCTTAGACCTGGGCTAATGTTGGCTCCATCGCAAGTGTAAGCTGCAGGAATGTTTCCGCCGTCAGTAAAAGCAGTGGTGGAGATAGTAAATTCTGGGGCTGGAGTTGGATCTGGGTCGGGATCTGGACTAGGGTCAGGATCAGCGTCGTCTCCATCATCTCCGTCGCCGTCACCATCTTCAGCATCGTCATCACCGTCGTCGGCGTCTGGGTTCACTTTGGTCTTACCTTTAACTCGGCTAGACCAAGGGCCACACTTTGTTTTTGTTCGACAATGCCTGCCTCTAAAATAATAAGTGGTTTCGTAACTTAATTTAGTGACTAATTTTTTTCTAACGTTTTTTTTGGTTTTAACTCTTTTGATTTTTTTGTATTTTCCATTAGCTTTTTTCTTTAAAACTCTAACTTGTTGGAAATTGATTTTCTTATTAGTGGTATTCTTTTTCCAAGTTAGTTGAATTTTCTTGGGATAACGAGTGCTTCTGTCTAGGTTTTTCAACTTTACCTGGGTAACTGGTTTAGCTTGAACGGGAGCAGGAATAATAGCTGCGGCCGTAAAAATAAAGGAAACAGCTAGGAAAACTAGTAAAATTTTGTTTTTCATATTTTTTTTATTAATTGTTTGTATTATACCATTTTTAAAGTAATAGCTACAATCTCTGATTTACTGGCAATTCTAAAGGGTGGCCCCCAGGTACCGGCGCCAGAAGAAACATATAAATTAAAATCACCCTCAGTGAAAAGGCCATAATGATAGCCTTTAAATATTTTTTGGGTTAAATAATCAAAAGGAAAAAACTGGCCTTGGTGAGTGTGTCCAGAAAGCTGTAAATTTATTTTCTTTTCTTTTTGTAAAGAAAAATCTGTATTAGGAGAAAAATAACTACGCCATTCTAAAGAGCTTTTATCAATTTTTTCAGTGGTTAAGCCAACAGGCTCATGATTTAATAAAATAACTGTTTTATCTGGCTGATAATTATCAAAATTAAAATTATATTTTGGATAAGTGAGGCCAATAATTTGCAAATCTTCTAATTCAACTAATTGATTGTCTAATATTTTTATTTTAGAATCTTTAAAAGCTTGTTTTAATTTTTCTTTGCCTAAGTAAATTTCGTGATTACCAAAAATATAATAAATATTTTGACACTCTAACTTATTTAAAGTTTCTAGGTATAAAGAAAAATCACTGCCAATACCATCGAATAAATCACCGGTAATAAATACAGCTTTAGGATTTATTTTATTAATCTGTTTAACAATCCGACGAGCATAAACAACGCTATTAATATCTCCTAAATGCAAATCTGAAATATGAGCCACTGTCTTCCCTTGCCAGGCTGTAGGTAAATTTTTTATTTTAACTTCTATATTTTTAACTACAGAATGTAATCCACCATAAACTCCATAAATAGAAATTACTAAAGATAAAATAAATGCAGTTAAACCGATAATAAATTTAGCTGAAGGAATAATTAAAACTAAGGCCCAGGCAGGAATGGAAATTAAAAATAAAAAGACTGCTAAGCCCATCCAAAAAGCAGAAACCACGTACAAAGCCTTAACTATAAAAAAATCTGTAAAACGAGATAAAATTAAAGAAATTATAAAACTTAAAGATAGCGCGAT
Source organism: uncultured Gammaproteobacteria bacterium (assembly GCA_964572175.1). Lineage (GTDB taxonomy): Bacteria > Patescibacteriota > Patescibacteriia > UBA9570 > CAZNEH01 > CAZNEH01. The sequence continues at coordinate 3,019 of CAZNEH010000004.1, read as the reverse complement.
ATAAATAATTAAAATTAGAGTCTGCAATTGATCGGTTACAGGGAAGAAATAAAGAGTAGAAAAATATAAAAATCCGTGAATTCCAAAATAAACAGTGAGGCTTAAAATAAAAAATAGGACGTTCATCTTTTTTAGTGAGGAAAAATAATTTCAGCACCCACCCAAAGCAACATTAAAAATCCGATTAAAGTGGCCAGGATAGTTAAGACTGATCTGTCTTTTTCTTTGATCATGGCGGTTAGGCCAGTAAAGAATCCGGCGATGGCTAAACCAGCGCAAGTTAAGCCAGCCAGGGCTAGTTTAAGGTTGTCAAAAAATTCCATGCCCCCTCTTTCTCCAGAGGCAATAAAAGCATAAAAAATTAACCCGGCTAAAATAGAAGCGCCAAATAAACCAGCTGTCCAGCGGCCTAATTTTTTTTGAGGAACTAATTTAATCATACGGATATAAATTAATTATTTATTACTTTAATAATACCAAAAAACTTGGTTTTAAGCTAGTTAGCGTGTTATAATATATTTATAGTTTAAAAATTAACAAAAATGCTATGTTAAAAAAATTTATGGGGATGGCAATTGCTTTAAGTGCTTTTGCAATCGTTCTAGTGCCGTTTTCAGCTAGAGCGGCAAACACAGTCACCTTGACTGATTCAAATGGCTTAACCGATATCACATCAAGTGCTATGGAGCAAGAAAAAGGCGATGAGGCAGAAGGAGCTGAAGGTGAAAACTTCTTTATTCTGTGTGATGGAGCTGATTGGGAGAATTGCCAAAAAATATCTCGTGGAACTGAGTATGAAGTTACATTTACAATTACTGGCGACGATGCTGAGGAGGGACCAGTAATGGTATTTGTTATGGGCGGTGATGTTGACTATGATAATTCATGGTCTTATAGCTACGACAGTACTACTGAAGAAGGAACTTTAACTATTCCTTTTATAAAAAGACCTTTTTATGACGAGGACGGAACTAAAGTTCCAGCCTTTGGGATAAATATAGAATTTGCGGTAGCCGAGGGCGAGGATGGCCCACCATCACAAATGGCTGGAAGTTATTTAGCTTCTACAGTAATGGAAAACGAGCTAGTTCCCCCTGCTCCAGGTAACCCAGCTTTTGGCTTTACTTTAACTGGAGCATCTGGAACTTCTGGATTTGTTCATTTTTACATTCCACCGGCCTTAATTGAGCTTTTAAGCTATTACGAAGGAATTGACTTAACCCCATCTGACATGGCGGTGTTTATGGATGATGACCAAGTTTTTGCCTCTATTACTGAAACTGACGAGGGCGGAGCTTTAATTGAAATTGATGTTGTTTTTACAGCTGGAAACACTACTACTAGCGGAATCAGCAAGACAACTTCTGTGACTAAAAGCATAGTAGCTAAACAAAAACTGCCTATTAGTTTTACTCCTAAAAAATCTAGTTTAAAAAGGGGAAAAACTGCTAAAATATACGGCTGGTTAAAGAATAGTAAAAATAATCAAACTGTTAGAATTTATAGAAAAAAGAAGACTGGAACAAAGTATAACTTAGTAAAAAAAGTAACTACTAACAAAAACGGATACTTTTACCACAAGTTTGTTCCAAAGAAAAAAGGAAATTACTACTACAAAGCCAAGTATACTAAAAGCAGCGGCAGCAAACTAAACAGCAGCCGTGTTCTAATGCAATTCACTAAATAAATTAAAAAGACCTCGGCCTAAGCTGGGGTCTTTTTAATTTGGCTTTAAAATTTATATCCAAAGTGGTCAATTTCTTTAGAAAATTTCTTAGCTACCCAATCCCTAAGCTCGTCATCATACATTTCTTTGTAATCTCTTTTCTTTCTGGTCTTGGTTTTTAGAGATGGAAGAGGCTCGTAAGGAAGGCCGATCTTTTCGCAAACTGTTTTGTAGTCTTGGTCTAAATTTTCGTAACGAATAACAAAATTATTATAAGGCTTGTCGTTTTTGTCGAAATAATATTTAGTATTGGAAATATTTGGGGGTAATTTTTTATAACAAAATGTTTTAAAGTCGTCACCTGGTTTTAGTTCTCTACGGCGGAAAGAATTAATTAGTTTTCCATATAAATCTTTGTTTAATGGGTTTTTAATTATTTCACCCAATACTTGAAGAGGGCTTTTGCGAGGAGTGGCATTTTTTATGTTCCAAAAGTAACGAGACACTAGCATGTCCCAAGGATTTCGAACAATAGTAAAAACAAAGTATTCATCCCAGATCTTATCCCCTATGTTTTCTTTGATTCGACCAGCCCGCATATGATTGAAATAGCCTTCGTGATTGCGAGCGTAATCTGTATAGCTAGTTTCGTCAATGTCTTTAGAAGAAACGTTTTCAGTAATAATGTCGTCTTCACCGCAATATTTAGACAAAGCAACCTCAACGCTGGTGCCAGCTACTTTTCTAGGTTTGGTGAAAATAAACTTGTGTTTGTGGGAAATAATCATGATAAATAATATTAATTTTGTTTATTTATCATAACAAAAAACACCCGGTTAGTCCAGGTGTTTTTATATTTTAGAGCTTTATTTTAGGCGTACTCTTCTAATTTTTGAAGTGACTTTGTAAAATTCTTCAGCTGAATTTCCTCCAGGAACCCACTTAGCCTTAAACCTAGTTACTTTATTAATAGCTACTTTAATTTTAGTTACCCCGTTATCATTAGTCTTTTTGGTTTTGTACAACTTGTAAGTTCCGTTCTTGCCTACTTTTTTATAGAATTTAATATTTCTATTAGCTAACTTTTCTCCGGTAACCTTATCTTTTAAGGTGACTTTAAAAGTAGATTTATTTCCTTGCTTAACTTTATATTTAGTAACGCTAGCGGCTAAAGAAGCTCTAGTTTTTCCTTCGAAAAGTCCGCGGTCATTACCCCATAGTAATCCGTCGAAAAGCATGGTGTAAAAACTTTCTTGGATTAAGCCAGTATAATACTTGTCCCAATTCTCTCCTCCATCAGCTGATTTATAAATAACTCCGTTTAAAGTGCTATTGCTTTGACCAGCTACATAA
>CAZNEH010000003.1:7487-68384 GCA_964572175.1 uncultured Gammaproteobacteria bacterium | reverse complement strand
AAATTATTAAAAGAACTAGAGACCGAGCTCTTCAACCTCATTGGTGAAGATCCAAATATCATTGACAAATCGATCTAAAAAGTGGTAAAATATTAACATTATGGCGTTAAAATTCTTTTTTGATCGTAAAAAAATGTACGTATATCCTTGGTATATATCTGATCTTGTTGCAACCAAAGATATGGCTAAAATCACCAAGGGCCCAGTAGTTAAGCAAACCATGGGCATTATTGAAAAAGATCATCTTAGTTTTTATTTTGATTCAGAATCGACCTTAAAAGTAGGTCGTTTTTTATTTAACAAAATCAAAAAAGACAAAAAATTCTATCAACGCTGCCTAAGAAATATTTATAAATATAGCCAGCAATTAATAGATTTTAGCAATTCAGTTAAAAGAGTAGACAAGCTTAGCGACAAAGAATTATTAAAACTATATCAAGATTATCGCAAAATCCTCAGAAAAACTAGAGCCTGGGGATGGATTCCAGTTTTTGTTGATGGTTTAGAAAAAAACTTTTTATCTGATGAAATTAATAAACAGCTCAAAAAAAACATCCCTAAAAACACTAGCAAATACTATTCTATTTTAAGTTCTTCTGAAAAACAATCTGAGGTCCAAAAAGCTCAAATCGCTCGCTTAAACTTATTAATTAATAAGGGCTCGTTAGATAATTATTTAAAAAAATATTCTTGGCTTACTTATGCTTACTCTGGCCCAATCATGGATAAAAAACTTCTTAAAAAACTATTAGCCGAAGATAAAAAATCCGGAGACCCTAAAAAACAAAAGCAAAAAATATTACGGCATTACAAAGATATTACCAAGCAAAAACAAGAAATCATTAAAAAATTTAATCTTCCAAGAAATTTAGTATATTTACTAGAAGTCTCTTCAGAATTCATGCATATCAAAGATTATCGCAAGGGCGCTTATCAAAAATCTTATGTAGCCATGGACAAGGTCTTTGCCGAATTTTCTCATCGCTTAGACATTCCTGTTAAAAACCTAAAATACTTAATTTTCCCTGAACTAAAAGACGCTTTATTAAATAGTAATGCTGAATTATACCGTAATGTTACTAAAACTCGTCTTAAAAAATGCTGTTTTTATATTACTAGGGGCCAAGTAAAAATTTACCAGGGCTCAGAATGTGAAAAGCAAATCAAAAAACGCACCAAAAAAACAAAAAAGAAAGTAAGTAAACAAAAAATTCTCAAGGGAATGACTGCTTATGCTGGCAAAGTTCGGGGCCAAGCCAAGATAGTTTTAGTAGAAAACGACGTCAAAAAAGTAAAAAAAGGAGACATCCTTGTTTCTTCAGCCACTAATCCAGATTTGATTGTAGCCATGAAAAAAGCCGGGGCCTTTGTTACAGATACCGGGGGAATAATTTCCCATGCCGCTATTATTTCTAGAGAGCTAAAAAAACCTTGCGTTGTTGGAACTACTACTGGCACTCAAATTATTAAAGATAACGACTTAGTTGAAGTAGACGCTAATAAAGGAATCGTCACAATACTATGAACTATGATCAAATCTGGAAATTAGCCACGCCATTACTAAAAAAAGGTCGTCCTGATGACTATACCCATGCCCAAGAAACTGTTAAATCTCTAGAAAATTACCAAGGAGAATTAGACCTAGATTTAGAAGTACTAATTCCCGCTGCTATTATGCACGATATTGGCCACTCTGCCATCCTTCCAGAGCATTTTAAGCACGTTACTGGCCCAGACAAGCTTGTGAACGGCAAACTTGTTCATATGCTTAGCGGCGCAAAAATCGCTAAAAACATTTTAGAGCAAGTAAATTACAACCCAAAAAAATCAGCCGAGATAGTCGAAATTATTTCTATTCACGACTTTGATCAATTAGATATAAAAAATTGGGCAGATTATTACGACACTGAACAGAAAAAAATATTCCACGATTTTGACTCTCTAGATCGATACACCTTAACCCGCATAAACAACATTAAAGATAAATACAAAAACTTAGACAAATTACTTGTTATGCTAGAAAAGCTAACAAACAATTTTTTCTTTGATGAATTTAGGGAACTGGCTTTAAATAATCTTGAAAAATTAAAGAAAGATGCAGGTAAAAATCAATCCTAAAAAAGAACTTTTTAAATGGGGGCCAATTGACGGTAAGCTAATTTACCCAGACTATTTTAATTTAGGATTTTCTTACTTTAATCAAAAATTTTACCCCTGGCCAAATTCAATAGGGTATTGGCATGACGAAAAAGTCATGTTTATTGTAGACCGCGAAGAATTAATTAACGCCGGTATAAAAAATTACCAAAAATACCTAAAAAAAGACTCCCTGAAATACTTTAAACTCTGGAAAAAAGACTTGCAGGATCTTTTAAAGATCCAAGCTAAGATCACCAAGCAAAACGCCTTAGAGCTATATCCCGAGTGGCATGAGGCTTATCTTAAATTCTGGGGCATTGTTTTACTACCAGAACTAGCTAATTGGGGAATGGAAGAACTTCTAAAACAAAAACTAGCTAAAGCTGTACCGAGCACAGATTTTGTTCACGTATTTGAGCGCCTCTCAGCTCCAGAAAAACTTTCTTTTTACCAACAAGAAGAACTAGATCTATCTAAGACCAAAGACCTAAAAAAACACCAGCAAAAATATTTCTGTCTCTTGAACAGCTATCACCACACTCGAGTCCTGCCAGTTAGTTATTTCGCCAAGAGAAAGAAAAAATTAAAACCAATTTCCAGGCCCAGAATAAATAAAAAACAAATAGCCAAAAAATATAACTTATCAAAAGAAATAAAAGACCTGGCTGATGTGTTAAGTTTTTCTATTTGGTGGCAAGACTACCGTAAATTTTATATCTTTTTAGCCAATCATTATATTGATCTATTTTTAAAACAACTGCCCATTCCATACGAACACGCTTGTTACTACAATTGCCAAAAAGTTCTAGACTTAGTTACTAAAAACAAAAAAGTAAAAACTTCTGAAATCAAAAAACGCCTCGCTCATACTTTCTTTTACTTTGATGAAAAAACAAATAAACTTCACTATCTATCCGGACAAAAAGCTAAGCAAGCGATTAAGCCTTACTTAGAACAAAAAATAAACCCTAAAACAAAGCGGTTAAAAGGCACTGTTGTTAGCCAAGGTCCTAAAATAAGGGGTAGGGTAAAAATATTAACCTCACCTAAGCAAGTAAGTAAATTAAAAAGGGGAGAAATTTTAGTCGCTTCTATGACTAGCCCAGACTATATCATGGCTATTAAAAAAGCCAGCGCTTTAATCACTGACGAAGGAGGAATGACCTGCCACGCTGCCATTGTTTCCCGCGAATTAAATATACCTTGCATTGTTTCTACCCGCATCGCTACAAAAATCTTGAAAGACGGAGATTTAGTGGAGGTAGACACAGAGAAAGGAATAGTAAAAAAATTACATTAAATATATAGCCGCGGGGCCCTGCACCCGCGGCACTAGAGAATATATGAATATAAAAAAAATAAACTGGTACCAACAAGCTGCGGATGTAAAACCTTTTTATATTTCTTATCCTTTGCATAGTTGCTTTAATTATAAAATAAATAATCGCCAAACTCCTTTACAATACGAAATTGTTGTTTATTTAAAAGACAATTTCATGTACGCTTACCTTTCTAAAAGAGGGCTTAAAAAATGTGCTCAATATTATTACCAACGGCAATTAAAAGATAAAAAATTTATTCCTAAATTATATTCTAATTGGCAGACCAAGTACATAAAACCCTATTTAAAAATAGTTTCTAAAATATTAGAAGCCAATCTTTCTAAATACACTAACGAAGAATTATTAAAATTATTTAAAGAATTTAATAAAATCTATCTTCAGGTTTGGACTAATTCAATCTTTTTAGACAATTTTGATTATTATGGGGAAATAATTTTACAGAAAAAACTAAACAAAGAAAGTAAAAATATTAATGAGAAAGATCTAGAAACAATCCTCACTCCTCCTGAACCATCTTTTATTCAACAAGAAGAAATGGATCTAAGTACTACCAAAAATCTAGACCAACACCAACAAAAATATTATTGGATGCATAATGATTATGCTACCATAAAGCCGCTAACCAAAGAATATTTTTCAAAAAGACTTAAGTCCTTAGATAAAAAAGAAATTCAAAAATTAAAAAATACCTTTAATAATTTAAAACAGCAAAAGAAAAAAGTATACCAAAAATATAAACTCTCTTCGGAATTGATAACCACCATCGAACTCCTGGCTTTACTTAGTAATTTTAGAGACGCTCGTAAATCATATCAGCAAATGTCTGCCGAATCCCTTAAAAAAATTGCTCAGCAATTCAGCATTAGAACTGGCCTTCCTTTAAAAACAATTGAAAACTTCTTTTACTGGGAAATAGAAAATATTTTCAACAAACCGAAGCAAAGTCTTTTAACTGAAGCCGAAAATAGGTACTTAGGAGCTTTTTATATTTTTAACAAAGATGTTTTTAAGTACAAGGCTTATTCTGGAAAAAGGGGAAACAAAATGCAACAAAGCGTTCAAGATAGTATAAATAAAAAAAATAAACTTCAAGGAGGTACTGCTTATCCTGGAATAGTTAGAGGAAAGGTAAAAATAATCAAGGGCCGTAAAGACTTTAAAAAACTAGAACCTGGGGACATCCTAGTCGCCCCTAACACCCGCCCGGAATTCGTCCCCTTGATGAAAATTGCCGGAGCTATCGTCAGCGCTGAGGGTGGAGTCACTTCTCATGCCGCCATTGTTTCTCGAGAGCTTAAAAAACCCTGCATCGTCGGCGTCCAATCCGCCTTGTCCAGCCTAAAAGACGGGGACTTAGTTGAGGTGGACGCTACTAAAGGAATTATTACAAAGCTATGATAAAAAACAAAACTTGGGAAAAAAATTGGTCTGGCCAGTGGAGTATTTTAACCTGCGGCTACTTAGGACAAGAATATATTACTTTTCTAAAACCCTATTTGGGCAAAAATCTTAAAAGAGCAATTATGGTCTCACATCAAGGTCATAGTACTTGTTATTACGATAAAGCCGACAAAGACTCTTTAGGAAAATACCTTCTCAAACAAAATCATCTTAAGTGGTGCAAAGATATTATCAAAGCTAGCGATGAAATCATAGATTTTATTAAAAAAAATAAACGCCGTAAAATAGACCAGGAAAAATTTAATCAGTTCCTTGAGCTAATGCATGTCTACGGCGGTCCGCATCGGGGAATGAAATTCGTCACTGATTATCTGTCTCCGCAAAAACTAAAGAAACTTTTACCTAAATTAGAAGAGGCTAGAGTATACGCCGAGCCAGTTTATACTGAAATAGAAAAATTTATGGTTGTCATGGGCAAACAAATCTCACCCGACGCTTTAAATATGACTCCAGAAGAACTTGATAATTACTGGCAAACCGGCCAGCTCCCGCCTAAAAAAATTCTCCAAGCTCGTTATAAAAACGGTGCCGTAGTAGTTGAAAAGGGTCAAATTAAAATATTCTCTGGTAAAAAAGCTTTGGCTATAGAAAAACAGCTTCAGCCCAAAAAAAATAAAAACCTTATTCAAGGGCAAACTGCTTATCCGGGCAAGGTTAAAGGTAGAGTAAAAATAATTCTAAATCCTCGTAAAGTTAAAAACTTTAACCAAGGAGACATTCTTGTTACTGGCATGACTCGTCCTGAATATTTAAGTTTAATGAAAAAATCAGCCGGTTTTATTACTAATGAAGGGGGTATTACTTGCCACGCCGCCATCCTAGCCCGAGAGCTTAAAAAACCCTGCGTCATCGGCACTCAAGTAGCCACCAAGGTCCTTCGCGACGGCATGCTCGTAGAAGTCAAAGCCAACCACGGTATCGTTAAAATCATTAAGCAATCTTATACTTCATAATCCTATTATCAATACCCGCGGGGTCCCATACCCGCGGTCTTAAAGCAGAAAAAAACAGCGCTCAGAGCTCTCCGCAGAGAACTCCTTGCGCTGACAGCGGTCCTCCACCGCTTAGACCTCGATAGTCTCGTGGTCGCAGACCCGCAGGGTCTTCTGGTCGATGAAATAGATCACGGCCTTGACCTTCGGACCAAACCAACGCCACTCCCACTGACCAAGTACAATTGCTGCCTGGCCCAGCTTCAGGTTCCAACCGATACCCCAGGCCAGGTGGATCGGCGTGTCCATCGAGTCAGCGTGAGTCAACCTGGTGTCAAGCTCGATCCGAGTATCCTCCAGGAGCCGGTGGAACTGATCTGCAGCCTCCATGAACTCTAGTATCGCAGGTCCTGGGGCGTAGATCCTCACGGTCTGGTAGCTCAACTCTCGAAGCCGACCATGGATCTTAGGGTTAGCAACCATCTCCACGGCTGCTTCCAGGTCACGAATGAAGACCACAGCCACATGGCTCTCAGCCGAGTTGTAACCCTCTCGCCGACGATCAGCACGCTCTTCTTCCAGGCCGGGGTAACCGTAGATCGTGCTCACGATCCTCCCCCCAGAGGAGACGAAGTAATAGATCAGGCATCCCGGACCAAAGTTCTCGTGCTTACCTCCAGCCAGAACCTTGGTCGTGACGCTCACTCCGATGTTCACGGTGCCAGACTGACGATGAGGGCTCTGAACCCATTCGGTCGTATTCTGGGGCAAGCCTCCAGAATCCAGAGAGCTGTGCGTACCCATCAGATGCCCGTCAGTGCCCTCGACGATGACCTCGGCCGTACAACGAGCCACTGGATCACTGGGGTCATAGAATACCTGAGGCACCAACCGATCAGGTATCAATCCCTTGAGAACTTCGGCCGCCCACCGACTTCTCCGCATTCCGATGTTGGTCAGCTTGCCATCGACCCTCTCGCCCGGCTGCACCAGGATCATCAGATGCTCACCACCAGCCAAACGCGTAGCCACAGTCTCACTGAACGGAATCACACTCATTTTCTTACCCTCCTTCGGACGCTTGAATTCCCTTTTATCTAACCGCATTTCACCGTGCTTGTCAACCTAGTTGATGATCTAGACAAGCTAGATCACAACAGTACTTTTTTAATTTGTGCTGTTGTGACCGAGTTTATCTCGGTCAAAAAAAAGCGCCCCGTCCTCCGCACTCCCGTGAGGGAATGAAGAGGAGGGGGCTTGGCCGTGAGGCCGTCGTCGCTAGGCCGAGAGCGGGCAGGGCACGTAGATCACGTCCATGATCTCGCCATCGGCGGAGACCAGGTGGAAGTACATGTCGCCCACGTTCGGCATGAAGGGCGTGTCGTGGTGAGCCGCGCCGTTGGCCCAGCAGCGGTGCCCCATGCCGAGGACGATCTGGGCCCGCTGCTTCGTCACCCAGCCAGACACGTCATCGGTCATCTGGGAGGCGTAGCCGGAGATCTCGTGCTTGGCCGCGAGGATCCGGGCATTGCCCACCGTGCCGCCGGCGCTGTTGATCGCCGCGACCTCGGCCTTGAACTTGTCGAGATCACCATCCAGGTGAGCCTCGTAGGCGGGCACGAAGTCCAGCTCCTCGTCCTTGATGACCTCGGCCTCGGGGAAGACGCCCGCGTGGATCTTGGCCATCTGATCCGTCCGGTGATGGCCGGACCAGAGGATCTCGAGCTTGATGCCCTGGGGCACGACGCTCTTGATGAACATGGCGTCCACGCCGCCCTGGGCGTGACCGAGCTCGGTGAGCTCCTCGACGCCATCGCTCTCACGCTTGCGCTTGTCACCGTGGCACACGGTCACGACGATGCGGTTGCCGGACTGGATGGTCTGGCTGATGAGGAGGGACAGGAAGGCCATGTAGGCCGGGGAGGGGGTGTTGACGATAGGGTTCATCGTTTCTCCTGGTGGAGGGTGGGGGAAGAGCGTGTCGATTCACGTCCGCTAAGGCTGAATTTGCCTTGCGCTACGATCATAGTAGGATAACACACTTTCACCCCCTTGTCAAGATATAACCCCCTTAAATAGGCTAAAATTAGGCAAAAAAACCATTTGTGATATAATAAAACCATGTTAAATAAAGACTTAGACTACGAAAAACACCAAAGGGACTATTCCATTTTAGGAGCCTCTATTGTTATTCAAGGACTTTTTAATGAAAACAAAAAATTCTTTAACTGCTCCCCAAATCCTTTCTACCTTATCCTTAAAGAAGACACTTTTTATCATTTCATGCCCAAAAAAGATGCTCTTTTAAGACATGAAAATTTATACAAACATCTAGATTTAAATAAACTAAAAAAAATAGAATCTCAATATAGTCAAAAGAAAAAAGAATTTGAATTATTCTATAACAAAAAACATTCAAATAATTTAAATGCTCTACAAGAATTAATTAAATACTTTGTTAATTTTAGTAATATTATCATGATCGGTTACGAAGCCCCTGAACACCATCAAAATAAAGACGTCCGCGATTTTGCTTTTACTATCAGAAAAAAATATGAAAACGTTCATAAACAATGCTTTACCTTAGAAAGAAATCTTTTACCAAAAGTAGAACAAGAATTAGACTTAGAAAAAGACACTCTTTTTTATTTAACCATTGATGAATTTAATAATTTTTTAAAAACAGGCATAATACCAGATATCTCACCCAGAAAAAAATTTATTCTCATAAAACACAGTGGTCAAGGCGAAGAAATATTTTATAATCCTGAATTAATCAAACATTTTTTTGATGATGTAAAAAACATTAAAGAGATTAAAGGACAATCTGCTTATCCTGGAAAAGTAGAGGGCCCGGTTAAAATAATAACCAAAGTTGACCAAGCTAAAAACATAACAGAAGGGGACATCCTAGTCGCTTCTATGACCGATCCTCGTTATTTACCAGCCATGAAGCGCGCCGCAGCTATTATCACAGACGAAGGCGGTATCACTTGCCACGCCGCTATCGTCGCCCGCGAACTAAAAAAACCTTGCATCGTCGCTACTAAAATCGCCACTCAAGCCCTCAAAGACGGAGACAAGGTTGAAATTAATGCTGATAAGGGTATAATAAAAATAATCAAATAAATCTTTATAGATCTAGACAAGCTAGATCACAACAGCACTGTTAGGATGGGCTGTTGTGACCGAGTTTATCTCGGTCCTCGAAACTATGTATTGTAAAAACTTCAAAAAAATTAATAAAAAAAGCGTGAACGAGGCTGGGGGAAAAGGCGCTTCTTTGGGCGAGATGACTCAAGCTAAAATCCCGGTTCCTCCTGGCTTTGTAGTTACGGCCAATGCCTTTGACCGTTTCTTAGAAGAGACCGACCTTAATGTCGAAATTATTACTCAATTAAAAAAAGTAAACTTTGAAGATATTAATTCCGTTGACAAAGCTTCTAATGTAATCAGAGATCTTATTGCCGACGTAGAATTCCCAAAAGACATTGCCAAAGAAATCGAAGCTGACTTTAAAAAACTAAAAGCCAAGTTCGTAGCTATTCGTTCTTCTGCCACAGCCGAAGATTCTAAAGTTGCTTCTTGGGCTGGTGAGTTAGAAACATATTTAAACGTAACCAATAAAGATTTACTAGACAGCGTCAAAAAATGCTGGTCCTCTTTATTTACTCCGCGCGCCATCTTCTACCGCTACGAAAAAAACTTACAAGACGCTAAAGTCTCTGTGGCGGTCGTCATCCAAACCATGGTTCAATCCGAAATCTCTGGCATAACCTTTACTGCTCATCCTGTTACCCGCGATCTTGACCAAATAGTTTTAGAAGCTGGCTACGGGTTAGGAGAGGCTATTGTTGGTGGCTTAGTTACTCCAGACACCTATGTTATCGCCAAAGGAAACATTCCTCGAATTTTAGACAAAAACATTTCTGAACAAAACATGATGATCGTAAAAACTAAAACTGCTGGAGTAGAGGAGAAGAAGGTTCCTAAAACTAAGGCCAGCAAACAAAAACTTACTGACGCTCAAATCAAAAAACTTTCTATTATCTGTCAAAAAATAGAGGAGCACTATGGCTCCCCTCAAGATATCGAATGGGCTTTATATAAATCTAAGTTTTACATTACTCAATCTCGTCCAATCACTACTCTGTAATACTCTCGTTACAATTCTTAGCTTCAAAATAAGCTTTACCAATAGTTTCTACAGCTGACTCCACTTCAGTCATTTTAGCTTTATCAAAACAAGGCTTTTCTTTAGCTTTATCCATTTCCTCGGTAATTCTTTGTATTGCATTACCAACTTCTTTTATTCGATGAGCCTCATCTGGTTTAGGCATTTCAGTCCCTTGGTAACTTTCTTGATATTCACCATTCTCATCTCTATTAACAATCTTTACTTGATCCCCATCAACAATAGCATATCCATTACGACCATAGTCTTTAACTCCATAGGTCGCCTCGTCACTTGCTGTTCGCACATCATCAAAAAGCCTAGTATCTCCCTTATTAATAATCAAAGCTCCAAAACTACTTTTTACTTCTCCAATTTCTGGTCTAGAAATAGACCCAACTATTTGATGAATTCTTTGAATAGCTGTTTCTACTTCAGATTTTTTTATGTTGCTTAAAATCATTGCAAACTCGTCTCCACCTACCCGACCAGCAATATCACCAGGTCTTAAATTGTTAGACTCATCTCCTAATTTTTGACCAATCTCTGCTAAAATAGTATCTGCTCCTGGATGTCCTATTTTATCATTTATCTGTCTAAAAAAGTCTAAATCAAAAGTAATAACTACTGCACACTGATCTTCTGGAGTACTTTCATTAGATAATCTCTTTCGAGTAATCTCATATTGATTAGTCATGGCCGTCACTTTTAAAAGACCAGTTAACTCATCTGTTTGAGCCTCTCTTTTTAAACGAACTCTTTCTATAGCTCTTTCAAAATGAGATTCCTGTAAACTTAAAAAGGCAGGCATGGCCACATCAACTGGAGTCTGATTACGATCATATCTTTTTAGGGTAGCCACCATTAACTTTCTGTACTCACCCTTAACCTCTTCTCTAATTTTTTCTGGAACTTCTTTAATTTTATCTGGCACATAAAAATTAGCTCCGGCAGTTGGTCGATCAATTCGAGGGTTAGCTCCTGGCTCTGTCATATTTTTTAAATTTAATTATTACCCCTTAATTAAACCAAAAAAATAGCTTGCCGTCAAACTTAATTCCAGGTATAATAACTATATGAAAATTATCGTTACTGGCTTAAAAAAAGCCGAGCTTATTAAAGATCTCAAAAAAAACTACCCTGGTTTTGAAATAGTCCAAAAAAACCCAGAAATAATTATTTGCTATGGCGGTGATGGCACTCTTTTAAGGGCGGAAAGAGTTTACCCAGGAATCCCTAAAGTAGTAATAAAAAACAGTCAAATCTGCAAAAACTGTATTGATCTACCTAAAAAACAAATCCTTAAAAAATTACTCACCAATAAATTTACTATTAAAGAATATAATAAAGTCGAGGCTCGAGTAGGCCAAAAAACTATCACTGCCTTAAACGACGTAGTGGTTATGCATAAACACTACAACAAAGCCATTCGTTTTGAAGTTTATATTGATGACAAATTATATGAACAAGAAATTTTAGGCGACGGAATAATCGTAGCCACTCCTTTTGGCAGTACTGCTTATTACCAAAGCGTTACCCGCAGTAATTTTTCTGACGGCTTGGGCCTGGCTTTTAACAACGCCATTTCTTTAATCCAGCACTTAGTCTTAAAAGAAGACGCTAAGATAAAAGTCCACCTAACTCGCGGCCCAGCTGTTTTAGTCGACGACAACAATCAAAAATATATTGAACTAAAAACTGGTCAAAATATTTATATTAACAAATCTAAAACTCCCGCCCGCCTATGCTCATTCTAGTTAGATTTTCTGAAATAACTCTTAAAGGAAAAAACAGAACTTTTTTTGAGGATAAATTAAAAGCTCAAATTAAAACTAAGCTAAAGCCAAAAACTCTTAAAAAAATCTCTGGCGGCTTTTTAGTGGAAAGCGAGTCTCCCGACGAGCTTCACACTATTTTCGGCATCACTAATTATGCCATAGTTAAAGAAATAAAAACCTTAGAAGAAATTCCTAGTTTACTTCCTAAAAAATTTAAAACCTTTGCCGTTAGAACAAAACGTTCTGATAAAAAATATCCTTTAACCTCTCAAGAAGTAAATATTAAAGTCGGCAACATGATCGACTCTAAAGTCGACCTAGATAATCCCGAGCTAACCATCAACTTAGACATAGTCGAAGAAAAAATATACTTTTATACTGAAAAAATAAAAGGCCCAGGCGGCCTTCCTTTAAGCTCTAGTGGCTCACTTATTTCAATGATCTCTTCTGGGATAGACTCTCCAGTATCGTCTTATTTGGCCATGAAACGCGGTTGTAAGATGGTTTACACTCATTTTCATAGCTATCCTCATACTTCTAAACAATCTGTAGAAAACGTCAAAAAAATAGTTAAACAACTAAACACTTATCAGGGCAACGCCAAGCTATACTCCATTGGAATAGGGGATATTCAAAAGAAAATAGTCACTTTAGCTCCAGCCAAATACCGCATTCTTTTATATCGCCGCTTAATGCTCAAACTAGCCGCCAACATTGCTCGTAGAGAAAAAGTCCGCGGCATAGTTACTGGCGAAAGCATTGGCCAGGTCGCCTCCCAAACTCTACCCAACATGCACACCACCTCTATGGCTGTAGACCTTCCTATATATCGTCCTTTAATTTCTTATGACAAACAAGAAATTATCGACTTAGCTAAAAAAATCGGCACCTACGAAATCTCCATCCTTCCTTACGACGACTGCTGCTCGTTCTTAATCCCTAAACAAGTTGCCATTTCCAGCAAACCCATAGACCTAGAAAAAATAGAAAACGAAATTGGCTTAGATGAATTATTAAGGGACGCAGAATTTGAAATAATAAAAATATAAATATGAAACTATCTTTTTACGGCGCAGCCCAAGAGGTAACCGGCTCTAATTACTTATTAGAAGCAGGGGACATTAAAATTCTAGTTGACTGCGGCATTTTTCAAGGAAGTAAATTTTCAGAAAACAAAAACTACAATCCTTTTCCTTATAACCCGGCGGACATAGATTATGTTTTTTTAACTCACGCCCATTTAGATCATTGCGGCCGTGTTCCCAGGTTATACAAAGAGGGTTTTAGAGGAAAAGTATTTTGCACTAAAGCCACCAAAGACTTTGGCAATGTCATGCTCGAAGATTCTCAACATGTCTTAGCTAACGAAGCTAGTGAAGGAGGCTACCCACCTTTATACACTCATTTTGATGTCGAACAAGTTTTAACTTTATTTGAGGGCGTAGACTACAATCACACTACTAAAATATCTGACAAACTAAGCTTTACTTTTAAAGACGCTGGCCATATTCTAGGCTCAGGAATTTTAAAATTAAAAATAGATGGCAAAAAAATAACTTTCTCCGGAGATTTAGGAAACCCTCCAGTACCATTACTTCATGCCACCGAACAAATCAAAGATGCGGATTACTTAATTATCGAATCTACTTATGGCGACCGCATCCACGAAGACTCTAAAGAACGCCTCTTGCTTTTACAATCTGCAATTTACGAAACTGTTAAAAACAAAGGCGTCTTAATGATTCCTGCCTTTGCCTTAGAGCGTACCCAAGAACTTTTATACGAACTTAACCAGCTTATAGAAAACAAAGACGTTCCTCCAGTCCCAGTTTTTGTCGACAGTCCCTTGGCTATTAAGGCTACTGATATATTTAAAATGCACGAGGAATTATTTAATAAAGAGGCTCACGACTTAATTGCCTCTGGCGACGATGTTTTTAACTTTCCTGGACTAAAAATGACTCGCTCTAGCCGAGAGTCAAAACAAATTAACAACGTTCGTCCACCTAAAATAATTTTAGCTGGTTCTGGAATGTGCGTGGGTGGCCGCATTGGCTTTCACTTACAGCGTTATTTACCAGACTGGCGCAGCCAACTCTTAATCGTCGGCTACCAGGTTAGGGGAACTCTAGGTCGTAAATTATTAGAAGGCGAGAAGAGAGTAAAAATCATGGGCCAAGACGTAGAAGTAAAAGCCAAAGTCCGAGCTATCGGTGCTTATTCTGCCCATGCTGATAAACCAAAACTTTTAAAATTAATTTCTGGTATAGAGAAAAAACCTAAAAAAATATTTGTCACCCATGGTGAAGCAGATCAAGCCCAATCTCTAGCAAAAACCATCACCCAAGACCTGGGCATCGAATCCCTAGTCCCAGAAGAAGGCGATAGCGTCGAATTATAGTTTGTGTTATAATAGTAAGGATCGCAAATCTGCGGTCCGCAAAAATAAAAATATGATTAACTTTATAAAAACTATGGCTAAAAAACATCCTTTCGCTGTGGGAGCTGCTTTAGGAGCAGTTGTCGCCACTAGCGCCGCTTTATTCTTTACCCAAACCAAAGCTGGTAAAAAAATGGTTAAAGACGTTAAAAAAGAAGCAACCCATCTAGGTAAAGAAGTTGCTAAAAAAGCAAGTAAAGTAAAAACTTTAACTAAGAAAAAATACGACGATATTGTTGATGATGTTGTTAAAGAATATGCAGCTAAAAAGAAATTAGCTGAAGGAGAAGCTAAAAAAGTAAAAACCGAGCTAAAGAAAAAGTGGACTCAAGTAAAAAAAGAATTATAGGTAAAGTAAGAAAATTTTCTGGAAGAGGTAGAAAACTAGGTTTTCCTACTGCTAACTTAAATATACATCGCCCCGTTCCGCGGGGCGTTTATATTACTCTCACTCGCATCCATGGTAAGCAATACAAAGCCCTTGCCTTTATTGGCTCACCCAAAACTTTTAACGACCCTCAAGAAAGACTAGAAGTTTATATCCCAAATTTTAAAAAAAACTTGTACAATCAGTACATTTCTGTTAAGTTAATTAAGAAAATAAGAGCTAATAAAAAATTCCCAAACAAACAAGCTCTTATTAAACAAATTAAAAAAGATCTAAATGTTTTCCGGAATAGTTCAATCTCTTAAACCCATTACCAAAACCGAAGAAAAAAACGGCCATCTTTTTATAACTGTAAAAAAACCTAGCTCCTGGAAAACAAAACTAGGCGAAAGCATTTGCCTAAACGGAATTTGTTCTACGATTTGTAAACAAACTAAAACTAGCTTCACTTTCGAGCACATGCCCGAAACAATCCGCCTAACTGCCTTTAATAAAAACATTCCCGCTTGCCAGAGCAGTTCGCAAAGCGAAATGCCACTGGTAAATCTAGAAAGATCTTTAAAATTAAACGATCTAGTCGGCGGACACCTAGTCTCTGGCCATGTCGACTGCACCGGAACTATTTCTAACATCAAAAAAGACAAAGACTCTAAAATATTCACTCTAAAATTTCCAGCTAAATATAATAAATTTATTATCAACAAGGGCTCAATCACTATCAACGGCGTAAGCTTAACTATATTCGACAAAAATAAAATAGCCTTAATTCAACATACTTTAGAAAACACTAACTTAGGAAATCTAAAAATTAATGACAAAGTCAATCTAGAATTCGACTTAATAGGAAAATATGTCCACCGAATCAGTAAAGTTTAAAATCAATAAAGAGGGGATTAAAAATAAAAAAATCGCTTTAGTGCGAGCTGTTTTTAATGAAGATATTACTTCAGACATGCTCAAGCAGGCCGAAGAAGTATTAAAAAAATATGGAGTAGAGTATAGCGTTTTCGAGGTACCTGGATCTTACGAAATCCCTTATCAAATTAAAAAAATCCATCAAGACTTTGATGGCTTTGTAGCTATGGGCTGCCTAATAAAAGGGGAAACCATGCATTTTGAATATATCTGTGAACCTTTAAGCCACTATTTAATGAAACTTTCTATAGATCTCGAAAAACCAGTTGGCTTTGGCATTTCCACTTGCACTACTTACGACCAAGCTGACCGCCGCCGCCATCTCGGCGCCCAAGCTTGCAAAACTGTTCTTCAATTACTCAGTTAGGTCAGTCCTACCCCTAAAGGGGCAGGACATTAAACTTGAGTATAAAAAATGTCCCTCGGCTTTAGCCGGGGGACTGTTTTAAATTTATTTATTTTTGTTTATCTTGTATCTTCTTCTTAAGTTCTTCAATTTCTTCTGGAGTTAAAACTTTTTGTTTCTGACTTTGAATATCTTTTTTAGTCTTAACTTGTTTTACTACTTTTAAATTTAAAGGAAGTTTAATAAAGAATTTAGTACCTTTGTTTTCTGCAGACTCAAACCAAATCTTACCTTCATGTTTTTCAATAATATCCTTAGTTAAATGAAGTCCTAAGCCAGTTCCAATGGTAGAGTAGTCTGTTTCAATCTTTAAAATATTCGCTCCTCTAAAAAATTTATCAAATACTTGATTTTGTTGCTTTTCAGGAATCCCATAACCTTGATCAGCCACTGTAATTAATAAACCATCTTTTTCTTTAACTAATCTAACCGTAATAGTCTTTCCTTCTGGAGAATATTTAATCGCGTTATCAATTAAATTAGATAAAGCAATATTAATCTTCTTACGATCTACATTTATCTCTACTACTTTTTCTACTTGTAGATCAACTTTTAACTTTTTCTTTTCTATATTGGCGGAGAACTCTGCTAAAACTTCATCAATTACTTCTACCAAGTTTACTTTAGCAATTTGATATTGAAACTTTTGCGCTTCTATTTTAGTCACATCAAGTAAGTCATTAATCAACTTGATCATTCTAGTGCTATTATCTACGCCATTTTTTAAATGATGTTTTTGCTCTTCAGTTAATGGCCCCATATCACCCTCAACCAACATGTCCATAACCCATTTAACTCCGGCCATTGGAGTTCTTAATTGATGGGCGGCAATAGATAAAAACTCACTTTTTTGTTTATCAAGTTCTTTAGTTTTTACTAATTCTGCTTCTAGGTCTTCCCGTGCTTTAGTAATGTCTACTCCCATTTTATCAAAAGTTTGCGCAAATAAACCAAGTTCATCATTACGCTTTAAACCAGTGGGCTCAAATTTACCTTTACCCATTTTCTTGGCCGCCACGGTTAAAATCTCTACAGGCTTAGTAATATTGTGTCGAATTAAAAACAAAATAATTACCGTAATAATTAATACTCCCGCTACCACAAACCAAGTATAAATAATAACTCTGCTCACAGTGCTATCAATCTTACTAGAAGCTTCATTAATCTGGGCCTGAGCTTTTACAGTCACTTGTTCTTCCAAAAACATATCAAAATCATCTCGCAACTCTCCTAAATTAGCTAATTCTTGTTGAGCCGCAAAATTTTCTGGGTCTTTTTCGTATTTATCAATAATTCCAGTTAAGCCTTGATTAATCTCATTAATCTCTTCTTCAAATAACTGGGTAAACTCAAAATCCGCATCAGTTTGGGCTAACTCAAATAAATCAATCTCCGCAGCCACAGCTTGTTTAAAATTCTCTGTAAACTGAGTTTTAAACTCTTGATTTCCAGTAGTCACATAATCTGCCGCTTGAGCAAAAGACAAACTTAAACTATCTTTTAAGTCTGAGGTAACCAATAAACTAGGCAAAGAGTAACTTTCTAACCTAGAATAACTATCATCAATGTCTTTTAAAGTTGAAAAACTAAAAATCCAAGAACTAACGGCTAAATAAAGTAAAACCGCTAAAATAATAAATAGCTTATACTTAAGCTTTAAATCTTTAAATATTTTCCACATATAAATATATTATAGCATAGTTTTTTATATTATGGTATAATACTAACAACTAAATACTAACAAACTAAAAACTAGTATATGTTCGACGACGTACAACAACCTCAACAAACCCCTCAACCTAAAACTCCAGCCGGGCCAGCCTCGCCAAGTCTAGGCGGGCCAACTCCTCCAAATCTTCCTGCCCAACAACCTCAACCTCGACCCGTTCCCAAAGCACCTACTCCGCAGCCAGCCGCTCCAGCTCCGACCCCTGCTCCCAGACCTCAAGTTGCCCCGCTAACCCCTCCTCAGCCAGCTCCAAAAATGACCCCTCCTCAAGCTGCTCCTCCAACTGCTGAGCAAGCCGCTCTTTCTACTGAAGACGAAGCTGAACTATTTGGTCGAGAAGGTCTTTCTATGATGCAAAAAACTATTTTAATTATTGTGGCTATTATTGTTATCGCTGCTTTAGCTGCTGGTGGAATTTGGTTATATTTTTACTTAAACCAAACTCCTGAAACCACTCCTACTACTAATACTAATGTCGTTAATACTACAGTCACTAACACCAACACAAACACAAACGAAAATACTAATACTACTCCAGTTGCTGTAGATTCAGACGGTGACGGCCTTACAGACGAAGAAGAGGCCACTTATGGTACTGACCCCTTAAAAAAAGACACTGACGGTGACGGATACAATGATGGGGATGAAATCGAATCAGGATACAACCCTTTAGGAGAAGGGATGTTAAAGTAATTTTATATCATGTTTAAAAAATATTTACTTGTTTTATTATTAACGTTTTTTGCGTTTCCTGTTTTTGCTCAAGAAAATCCTGTAGAGCTATTATTTTTCTATAGCCCTACTTGTCCGCATTGCCACGAGGTAGAAGCTGAGTTAAACACCTTTAAAGAAACATATCCTCAACTCGATATCACTGAATACAATGTCACTGAAGAAGAGGGGAATAAAATCTTTCTTCAGCTTTCAGATATCTACGAAAAAAATATCAACGGCGTTCCCGTAGTTTTAATCAACGACAAAGCCTTGTCTGGAAGCGCTAGCTCTACTATTAATGAAATAGAATCTCAAATAGAAATATGTTCTGTTAGCGAATGCGAATCACCAAGTGAAAAAATAGCCGCTCATGAATATACCGACCCGCAGCAACAAAAAGCAATGTATATTTTAGTAGCTGTCGCAATCATTGCTACATTTTTAGTAATTATTTTCTTATTTAATGGTCGATCAACTACTAAATCTTAATTTATCCTTACCAGCCTTAACTGTTGTTTTAGGAATCCTCGATGGCTTTAATCCTTGCGCCATGTGGGTCTTGGTTTTTTTACTAACTCTTTTACTTAATACTAAAGATCGCAAAAAAATCTGGTGGATCGGCGGAACTTTTATTATTGTTTCTGGAATTGTTTATTATTTATTCATGGCCGCTTGGCTCAATGCCTTTTTATTCTTAAGCTATATTGAAGTTGCTCGCTGGATCATTGGGGCTCTAGCTATTGGATTTGGAATTTACAATACTCGTGATGCCATCAAGTACAAAGGCCAATGCAAAGTCACTGGCACTAAATCTCGCTTTAAAACTATTGAAAAAATAAAAGAGTTCGCTAATCCGCGAACTTTACCCGCCTCTGTATTGGGAGTTATCTTTTTAGCTTTTAGCGTTAACTTAATCGAATTGTTATGCTCTGCTGGTTTTCCAGCTATCTATACAGCTGCTTTAACTGTGGCTGAAATTCCTACCTGGCAATATTACTTATATATTCTTGGATACATCTTCTTCTTTATGCTAGACGACTTCATTGTTTTTATTATCGCTGTTTCTGCTATGAAGATGGTTCACTTAAACGAAAAAATTTCTTACTACACCGGTCTTATCGGTGGAGTACTTATGATAATTTTAGGTTTCTTATTTATCTTTAAACCGGAATTGTTGATGTTTTAATTCCAGCTGCGGCAAACTTTCTATCTAAGTAGTCTTTATTAACCATTCTATTTTCCATTCCTTTCATTCCTTTCTTTAAAGAATCTTCTACTTTATCTACTTTAATATCAATATTATCTATCTTTTCCTCTATTCTAGAGGAGAATTCATTCATTGTCTTTAAAATTAATTCTTGATTTTCCGCTAATTCTTCTTGTCTTTTAGCTGATTTTTTAACAATTCCCAAGACCTGATCAACTTTTTGATCAGTGGTTACCTTTTTAGTTTTTTGCTGTTTTTTAGTCATAGTTATAGACTTTAATTTTTAATTAGGGAAGTCCTAAACTATTTTCTATCTTATTATATCCTAAAATTATAACATTGACAAACCATGCCTCTATTTGCTAAGGTTGGCTTAGAATCACAAACCGCCCACGGAGACACCCCACGGTAGAAGTCCACACCCAGCTCTACTGGGTACGACCCATCGAGTGACCTACAGGTCCGCCCACCCAGTTCCGACCAGTTCGGAACACCGGTGGGTCTTTTTTAAATAAAAAAAATACGGGGTGCCCCTTGGGGAACCCCTTCGAACACGTCAGCCCTCTCAATACTTGGCCGCGCCTGACGGAAGCCGGATGTGACCACCGCCAGTAGCCCGGCAACCCTCCATTCCTCGATCACGATTGAAGTAATCCCTGGCCAGGCGACTCTGCTGACACCTCATGCCGCAGTCCTCGTAGTCGACCCACTCACAACCGCTAGTATGGCAGTGGCGATCTTTTTGTACGATAACTTTTCTCTTGGCCATGAGACCCTCCTCATCATTTGTTCATATTTACCTTACCTTAGTTAAAATCATTTGACAACCTATACCCTCCTTACTAAGGTTGGTCCACAAAGGAGGTCTCCATGTCCGCAACTCACAACACCGCTCTTCTCATTTCCTACAGTGCCACTCACATCTCCCGAGCCTATCTGGTCGTCCAGGACCGCAACAGCCTCACCGACGCCGAAATCATCGACCTGGTCCTGGCCCAACTCGACCTCAACCGCACCCAGATCAGGGCCATCGATGCCACCACCATGGCCGCCAACATCATCGTCCACTTCCAGCAGGGCTCCGGCCAGGTCTGGACCAACATCCTCCGGCCCAAATCCATCCCGTGCGTCACTCTCGAGTGACCGCGGGCTTGCCCGCCATAGCTTTATGCGACGGCGGGTGATTTTTTTGCTATAATATATCTATGCCTAAACAAAAAACCGTAGCTGTCGCTATGAGCGGAGGAATAGACTCTTCCGTCAGCGCGGCCTTATTACAAAAACAAGGTTACAAAGTAATCGGTCTTTTTATGCACTTTTGGAGCGACTCTAATCGTTGCTGCTCCCTAGAATCCCAGCAAGACGCCCGCAAAATCGCCCAGTTCTTAGATTTTCCCTTATACACCGTAAACTTCGACCAACCTTTTAAAGAACACGTTGTCGATCGTTTTATTAGCGACTACAAGAAAGGGCTGACCCCAAACCCTTGCGTTCAATGTAATAAATTCATCAAATTCGACACCTTATTAAAAAAAGCAAAATCTTTAGGCGCCGAATATTTAGCTACTGGCCATTATATCAAGCTCAAAAACAATAAATTATACAAAGCCAAGGACAAAACCAAAGACCAAAGCTATTTCTTATACAACCTGAAAGAATCCCAACTAGAAAATTTAATCTTTCCTTTAGGAGATTACACTAAGCCCCAAGTCAGAAAAATAGCTAAAAAATTAAAGCTACCTGTTACTACTAAAAGCGAATCTCAAGATATTTGTTTTATTCCAGACAAACAATATAATAACTTCTTAAAAAAACACCTCTCTGTTAAATCAGGAGATATTATTGATATAAATAGTAAAGAAAAAATAGGGGAGCATGAAGGAGTTCCTTTATATACTATTGGCCAACGAACTCCTATTGGCGGATCAGGGCCATGGTTTGTGGTTAAGCAAGACTTTAAAAAAAATATATTATTAGTAAGTAATAATAAAAAAGACTTATTACAAGATGAGCTAACCTTAACCGAGACTAACTGGATCAATAGACAAAACCTTAAATTTCCAGTAAAATGTAAAGTACAAATCCGGTATCACTATCCCGATACCCCTTGTATTTTAGACAAAAACAAAGTTACATTATTAAAACCAGTTACCGCCCCAACTCCAGGCCAATCTGCTGTTTTTTACAAAGGTAAACAACTCCTGGGTGGAGGTATTATTAAAACCTATGACCGCAAGACAACTTAAAGCCAAGTACTTAGAATTTTTTAAAGAAAAAAAACACGCTATCATTCCTAGCGCTTCTTTACTTCCAGAAAACGATCCTACTGCCTTATTCATCACTGCTGGAATGCAACCCCTAATCCCATACTTAATGGGTGAGTCCCATCCCAGTGGAAAACGCTTAGCTAATTGCCAACTTTGTATTCGCACCAACGATATCGACGAAGTAGGTGACAACTGGCACTTAACTTTTTTCCAAATGCTTGGCAACTGGTCTTTAGGCGATTACTTTAAAGAGCAATCCATTAAATGGTCTTGGGAATTCTTAACCTCAGACAAGTGGCTCAACATCGACCCTAAAAAAATCCACATTACTTATTACGAAGAAGACGAAGAAACTAAAAAACTTTGGCGCAAACAAGGAGTTTCCGAAAAACACCTTTATAAATTTGGCAAAGAAGAAAACTGGTGGGGACCTGTTGGCGCTACCGGACCCTGCGGCCCAGACACAGAAATTTTCTACGACACCGGCAAAGAACCTTGCGGCCCAGACTGTGACCCTTCTTGTGATTGCGGTAAATACTCTGAAATCTGGAACAATGTCTTCATGGAATTCGAAAAAACCAAAGATGGCCAATTTATTCCTTTAAAAAATAAAAACGTCGACACTGGCATGGGCCTTGAACGCGTGGCCGCTATTTTACAAAAAAAATCAAATGTCTTTGATACTGATCAATTCGAACACATCATCGAAGCCATTAAAAATTTAACTGACCAAAAAGAAGAAAAATCTTTTAGAATTATTGCTGATCACTTAAGAGCCGCTACTTTCTTATTAGCCGAAGGCATCACTCCTTCCAATGTAGACCAAGGTTATATTTTGCGCCGCCTTATCCGTCGCGCTATTCGCCATGGCCACACTCTAAAAATAGAAGAAAATTTTACTAAACAAATCGCTGAGGTAGTAATCAACGAATATTCTATAGAATACTCTGAGCTAGACAAAAACAAAGACGCTATTTTACTAGAACTTAAAAAAGAAGAAAAAAAATTCCGCAACACTTTAAACAAAGGACTAAGTAAACTCGAACAATCTATCTCTGTTCGCCCAGAAAAAATCTCTGCTCAAACTGCTTTTGATTTATATCAAAGCTATGGCTTTCCAATAGAAATGACTGTTGAAGAAGCTAAGAAAAAGGGGATTAAAGTAGATGTTGAAGGCTTTGAAGCTAAATTAAAAGAACATCAAGACAAATCTCGAACTGCCTCTGCTGGCAAATTCAAAGGCGGTCTGGGCGACGACTCGCAAATGAGCAAAAAATACCATACTACTACTCATTTACTACACCAAGCCTTACGCCAAGTCTTGGGTGATCATGTTGAACAAAAAGGTTCTAATATTAATGCTGAACGTTTAAGATTCGACTTTACCCACCCAGACAAGCTTACTGACGACCAAAAACAACAAGTCGAAGACTTAGTCAACCAACAAATTAAAAAAGATCTTGCTATAAACTGTGAAGAAAAAAGCTTAGAAGAAGCTAAAACCGAAGGCGCTTTAGCCTTTTTCGGAGACAAATACGCTGAAAAAGTAAAAGTTTACACTGTCGGAGACTTTTCTAAAGAAGTCTGCGGCGGTCCTCATGTAGAATCAACCAGCCAACTCGGCCACTTCAAAATAAAAAAAGAACAGTCTTCTTCTCAAGGCGTTCGTAGAATTAAAGCCATCTTAGAATAATAAGGAATAAAAAAGCCCTGCCTCGCAAACTCCCAAAGGAACTCGCTAAACAGGGTCTGCCCCCACGAACAGAGGCTACTCACCATAGACCACTTCTTCGGTGTAGTCTGCCCAGGCGACTTCGGTGTCAGTGAGCATATCACTGATCATCATCACCTCCATCTCGCAGGCCGCGTGCTTCGCTCGAGCCGTCTCCAGGCCCTGCTGAGCCTCTTCGAGCTGCTTCCCCAGATTGTGGATGCCGACCACCAGGACCATGGTCAGAATCACCAGAATCGCCACCATCAGGTCCTTGGGGCTAGGCTTTTTTCCGCTGACAGTCATCACACCCTCCCGCGCACTGCGCATGTATATAGGCCCTTTATTTTTATAACAATTATCCTTTATTGTCAATATTTACCTAATTTTAGGGGTTTTCCACATTTATACCCTAAAACATTTGACATAAATATAAATCCTGTTATAATAATCGCATAACTGATGTCAACAAGATTTAGACTAGTCCTTGAAAAAATAAGCTAATTAAGGAGAAATTCTGGCCTTTAACTGGGTCAGATAATATTTTAATGTCAGCAAAAAAAGATTTCATCGAAATGACCGGAGTAGTAGAGGATTTACTTCCTAATACTACGTTTAAAATTAAATTAGAAAACGGTCACATTATCACCGCCCATTTATCTGGTAAAATGCGTATGTACAAAATCCGCATCTTAACCGGAGACAAAGTAACCGTAGAAATGTCACCTTACGATTTAACAAAGGGCCGCATAACCTATAGAAACTAACTAATACCCCGAGTCTCCCGACGAGGGAAGATAAAAGGATATATATTTATTTATGAAAGTACGAACATCAGTAAAAAAAATTTGTAAGGATTGCAAAGTAATCCGTCGCAAAGGTCGAGTTTACGTAATTTGTAAAAACCCTAAACATAAACAACGTCAAGGATAAAAATTATGGCAGCAAGAATATCAGGAGTAACCCTCCCAAACGAAAAAAGAATTGAAGTAGCATTAACCTACATTTATGGTATTGGCTTAACTACTTCAAAAAAAGTTTTAAAGGAGACTAAAATTGACCCTAATACCAGAACTAAAGACTTAACTTCTGAACAAGTTAACACTCTTAGAAACCACATCGAAAAAGGTCATCGTATCGAAGGTGAATTAAAACGTGAAGTTTTATCTAATATTAAACGGCTTAAAGAAACTGGTTCTTACCGTGGCTCTCGCCATGCTAAAGGCCTTCCTGCTCGTGGTCAAAGAACTAAGACCAATACTCGTACTATCCGAGGTAATACCCGTAAAACTGTTGGCTCTGGTCGTAAAGCCGCCGCTCAAAAGACTTAATATAAATAATATATGACAGAAAAACCCAATAAAACAATCGCTAAACCAAAAAAGAAAGCCAAGAAGCAAATCACTCGTGGTAATGCTTATATTAAAGCAACCTACAACAACACCATTCTTACCTTTACAGACCAAAATGGTAATCCTTTAGCTACTTCTTCAGCTGGACAATGCGGATTTAAAGGACCAAAAAAAGCAACCCCATACGCAGCTGGTGTAATTGCTAAACATGCTGCAGACAAAGTAAAAGATATGGGCTTAAAAGACATCAATGTTTTCATCAAAGGAATTGGCAGCGGACGTGACGGCGCCTTACGCGCATTAAACGCCGCTGGTTTTAATATCACTTCAATCAAAGACATGACTCCTATTCCTCATAATGGTTGTCGACCTAAAAAACCTAGAAGAGTATAAAATATGGCAAAATATATTGGACCTAAATGTAAACTATGTCGTCGAGCTGGTGAAAAACTAATGCTTAAAGGCGAACGTTGTGATTCTGCAAAGTGCGCAATGGTTAAACGTAACTTTCCTCCTGGGCAACACGCTCAAAAAGGATATCCTAGACTAACTGAATACGGAATTCAGTTAAAAGAAAAGCAAAAAGCTAAAAAGTCTTATGGCTTATTAGAAAAACAATTTAGAAATTATTACGAAAAAGCAACTCAAAAATCTGATAACACTGCGGAAACTCTTTTACAATTCTTAGAAATGAGATTCGACAACGTAATTTACCGAGCTGGCTTAGCTACATCTAGAGCTAAAGCTCGTCAATTAGTTTCTCATGGTCATTTCTTAATAAATGGTAAAAAAGTAAACATTCCTTCTTACCAAATTGTTCCTGGAGAAAAAATTACAGTTAGAGAAAAAAGCTTAGCTGGCCCAGAGTTTGCTAACACTTTAAAAACTATTGAAAAAAAAGAAATTCCATCTTGGCTAAAAGTTGATAAGAAAACATTAACTTGCGAGGCTACTGCTCGGCCAACTACCGAGATCATTCAACCTCCATTTGCCTTAAACTTAATCATTGAATTCTATTCAAGATAAATAAAAAACATATGGAAAACATCACTTTACCTAATCAAATTACCACTAACGAGATTGAGAAAAATCATTCTGAGATCATCGTTAGCCCATGTTACCCAGGTTACGGTACTACTTTAGGGAATGCCTTACGAAGAGTATTGCTATCATCTTTACCAGGTGGAGCTATTACTGCGGTGAAAATTAAAGGCGTTGACCACGAATTTTCTAGCTTAGAAAATATTAAAGAAGATATCGTAGAAATTATCTTGAACTTAAAACAAGTTACTTTAAAAATGCACTCAGACGAACCTCAAGAATTAACCTTAAAAGTTAAAGGCGACAAAAAAGTAACCGCTGGTGACTTCGACAAAAACAGCGAAGTAGAAGTAACTAACCCAAAATTACACTTAGCCACTATCACTGATAAAAGCACTGAATTTGAAATGAGCGTAATGGTTAATAAAGGAATGGGTTATGTTCCTGTAGAAAACAGAGAAAAGGAAAAATTAGACGTTGGTTATATTTCTATCGACGCTATTTATACCCCGGTTAAAAACGTTAACTTTAAATCTGAACATGTTCGTGTTGGTAAACAAACTAACTACGACAAGCTTACTTTAGACATTGTTACTGATGGAACTTTATCTCCAGAAGAAGCTTTTAAAGACAGTGCTAAAATTTTAGTTGACCATTTTGACTTACTAAATAACACCGACTTCAGCGGAACACCTGAAGACCTAAAAGAAGAAGCAGAAGAAGTTAAAGAAGAAACTAAAGAAGAGGAAGAATAATTATGAGACACCAAAAAAAGAAAAAAACTTTAGACCGAGCTAGAGGTCCTCGTAAAGCATTATTTAGAGGATTAATGGTTAATTTCTTTTTACATAAAAAGATGAAAACCACTCAAGCCAAGGCTAAAGCGGTTCAACCAATGATCGAACGTTTAATCTCTAGAGCTCGCAAAGACGATTTAGCTACTCGCCGTTATCTTTTAGCTCGTTTAAACGACAAAAAAGCCGTTGATAAATTAATTAAAGATATTGCCCCTAACTACAAAGAACGCGAAGGTGGATACACTAGAATCATCAAGCTAGGATCTCGCCAAGGAGACGGAGCAGATATCGCTCAAATTGAATTAGTATAATATGGAAAATAAAGAAATTACAATCGACGCTACCGGCAAAGCTTTAGGACGCTTAGCTTCTGAAGTATCTGTTAAACTTCGTGGTAAAGACAATCCTGATTTTGTTTATCACCAAGATAAAGGCCCTAAAGTAACTGTAGAAAACGTCGCCAAGGCTACTCTTAGTGGTAAAAAAATGGAACAAAAAGAATACACTAGTTATTCTGGTTACCCAAGTGGTCTTAAAAAGAAAACTGCTAGAGAGCTTACTCCTGCAAAGCGTTTAGAAAAAGCTGTTTATGGAATGCTTCCAAAAAACAAGCTTAGAAGCGGAATGATGAAAAGATTAACAATTAAGTAAGGACATGCCTCGGCTTGTCCACATAAATATGGCTACTACTAGAAAAAATTATCATTACGCTGTTGGACGCAGAAAATCTGCCTCTGCCAGAGTTCGTTATATTAAAAAAGGAGAAGGTAAAATCATTGTTAACGAAAAAGATTATACCGAATATTTCCCAACTAAAGAGTTACAACGAATTGTTTTCTCTCCTTTAGACAAATCTAATCACCAACTAGCTGGCGACATTTCTATTAAAGTCGTTGGCGGAGGAAGCAAAGGCCAAGCTGAAGCATCTGCTCATGGAATTGCCAGAGTATTATTGCTTGTGGACGAAACTCTAAGACCTCCTCTTAAAAAAGCTGGGCTATTAACCCGTGATGCACGAATCAAAGAACGAAAGAAACCAGGTTTGAAAAAAGCCCGACGTGCACCACAATGGTCAAAACGTTAAAACAATCTAGTCTTACTAAAAATACTACTTATCTTACTTTAGCATCTTTAATCCAAAAGATCATTTCTTTTGGTTATTACTCCTATCTTGCTGCTTGTCTCGGCCCAGAAAATCTGGGTAAATATACTTTTGTTCTCACTTTTACTTCTATCTTTATCATTTTTATGGATTTCGGCCTTGGCCCAATCCTTACTAGAGAGGGAAGTAAAGACAAAGAAAAGCTACAAACTTTTTTCCAAAACACTTTAAGCATAAAAACAATCTTAATAGTTGTTTCTCTTTTAGGAATGGCTATAACTATTAATTTATTTAACTGGCTTGGCTATCAAAATATCACTACCTATGACGTTCAACTAGTTTACTTAGGCGGGGTAGTTATTTTACTCGACACTTTAACTTATACATTCTTTTCTGTGTTCCGAGCTCTAAAGCAGATGAAGTTCGAGGCCTTAAGTGTAATAATCTACCAATCCTTAGTAGTCGGAACTGGTATTTTAGCTTTATGGCTAAATATGCCTTTAGAATACATTATTGGAGCCTTAATTATCGGCAGCTCCTTTAATATTATTTATGCTTCTACTTTAATATTCAAAAAAACAGACCTAAAATTTCGTTTCAAAATATCTGGTGGATTTTTCTGGAAAATGTTAAAACTTTCCGCGCCTTTTGCTATTGCTGGAATTTTTTATAAATTAAACGGTTCTGTAGATAGCGTAATGTTAAAACTTTTAGCTGGTGATCGTTATGTTGGTTGGTATGCTTTGGCTTTTAAACTTACTTTTGCCTTAACTGTTTTACCTGGATCATTTGCTACCTCTTATTTCCCAGAAGTAAGTTATTGGTTTAAACACGAAATATCTAAAGTTAAAAAACTTTTCGAAAACGGATCCTTTTACATGTTGATTCTTAGCTTGCCAATCGTTGTTGGTACCTTAGTCTTAGCTGATAAAATCATTCTAACTGTTTGGGGACCTGCCTTTGAAGCTTCTATTCAAGCCTTGCAAATATTAATGCTTAGCTTATTCTTCTTGTTCTTCAACTATCCAATTGGCAATCTATTAAATGCCTGCAACCGCCAAACTTTAAATACTTTAAACATGGGCATTGCCTTAATGGTTAATGTTGTTTTAAATTTTATCTTAATTCCAAAATACACTTACTTAGGCGCCAGCGCCGCAGCCCTTGCTTCTAGTATTGTCTTAGTTGGCCTTGGTCTTCCTTGGGTTTATAAAATCACTAAATTTAGTAAGCTCTTCTTGCTAAAAAAATTCATTTTAGTTCTAATCTCTGCTTTAGGCATGGGCGTAGTAACTTATTTACTTCGAGACTCTTTACATTTAATAATCCTGATCGTCTTAGCTGGATTCAGTTACCTAGCTTTAATTTTATTAACAACTGCTGTCTCAACCAGTGATTTAAAAGCATTATTAAAAAGAGGAAAGGCTTAATATGAGAAAAACATTGCTAGTCACTTTAGAATACCCACCTCAAGTAGGAGGCGTAGCCAACTACTACGCTAACATGGTCCAAAATTTACCGTCCACTAAGATATCTGTTCTGGTTATTAAAAAACACTGGCTCAGATCTTTTTTAACTATAACTAAAACCATAAAGAAAGAAAAAATAGAACTAGTTTTAGTCGGCCAAGTTTTACCTTTAGGCACCGTAGTTTGGCTCCTTAGTAAAGTCCTGCCGATTAAATACATTACCATGACTCATGCCATGGATATTACTTATCCTTTAAAATATCCTCGCAAAAAATGGCTCATGACCAAAATATTAAACGCTAGTGAACGAGTCACTACTGTTTCTAATTACACTAAACGGGAATTACAAAAACTTTTAACTGGCCGTAATCAATATAAAATTTCCATTATTCCTCCTGGCCCCAACCTCACTCCAGCCAAGTACCCTGATCTACCCTCTAGCCCTGAACAACCAACAATCCTTTCTGTGGGTCGCCTTGTAAAACGCAAGGGCCACGACATGGTCTTGCGCGCCATGCCTGCCGTAATCAAAAAATTTCCTAAAGCCCAATATCTTATTGCTGGCGACGGTCCTTACCGCGACACACTTGAAGATTTTGTAAAAAAACATAAGTTAGAAAAAAACGTCGAGTTCATGGGCCGCGTTCCAGAAGAAGAAATCGCTCGCTTGTACGCTGGCTGTAATCTTTTCATCATGCCTTCCCGCGCCTTACCAGACCAAGACGTCGAAGGTTTCGGCTTAGTATTTCTCGAAGCTAATTCTTTCGGCAAACCTGTCATTGCTGGTAACTCTGGCGGCGTCCCTGATGCTGTTGTCGACGGCAAAACCGGCTTCCTAGTTGACCCCGAAGACCCTCACATGATCGCCAAAGCCATCATTCAACTTTTATACAACCAAGACTTAGCTGACCGCCTTGGTGAACAAGGCAAAAACCGCGTCGCTAACGAATTCACTTGGAAGTTACAAGCGGAAAAATTGAAAAAATTGCTGATCTAGACAAGCTAGATCACAACAGCACAAATAAAATCTTATATGTCCAAAATAACCCAAGCAATTAAACTAATCAAAAAATATTGCCCGCCTTCTGAAGCGCATTCAAAAAAACAAATGTTACCCCACGTCACCAGAGTAGGCGAATACCTCCAAGAAAATGGTTACTCCGAAGACATTGTTTTAGCCGGGTATCTTCACGATATGATAGAATGGTCAGACATCAACCCTCAGATAATCTCTGACCAATTCGGCCCCAGAGTCCTAGAGATCATCCAAGCCAACTCTAAGGACCGCTCTATCGATGACAAAGATGAAAGAATCCAAGACCTTTGCCGCCGCTGCGCCGAGCTAGGGAAAGACGCCCTTATCGTTAAAGCCGCAGACACCTTAGATAGCTTTAAACACTATACCAAGACCCAAAACCAGCCAGAATTAGAGTACTGTGCCAAAAACGCGGCTGCTGTGTTGCGATATAAAACAGAGGACAAAATATTTAAGGAATTAGAAGAATATGCCTAAAAATATCTTGATAACCGGCATGCCTAGAAGCGGAAAAAGCACCTTAATAAACAAGGTTATTTCTGATATTAAAAATAAAGTTGGTTTTGTAACTAATGAAATTAGAGAACAAGGAGAACGAACTGGTTTTGAAGTAGAAACTCACTCTAGAGGAAAACAATTACTCTCTAGTAAAAAAATAAATACTCCTTACAAGGTCTCTAGTTATTCTGTAGACTTAGAAAATTTTGAAAGCATTTTACCAGAAGTAGAAAATTTTCAACCAAATGATTTCTTGTATTTAGATGAAATAGGGGAAATGGAACTATTCTCTGACAAATTTAAAGAGTTAACTCTTAAATATTTAGACTCTGAAAATACTTGCTTAGCTGGAATTTCTAAAATTTACAGCGACGAATTTACTGAGCAAATAAAAAATAGAAGTGACGTGACTATTTTTGAAATAACTGAAGAAAACAGGGAAGAAGTTTATAATAAAGTAATTAAGGAATTAGAATCCAATTACTAGGTTAACAATCGCGGCCGCAAAACAAACTACTACAAAAGCAATTACTCCCAACAAGTGCTTCTTAGACCGATCCGCGATCCGAGTTAAGAAATAAGGAGGAATCAAAATAACTGTCCAGATCCAAGCAAAAAACCAAAGCGCCTCTACCGTAGTACTTTCATTAAGCACGTCCGCTGGCCGAAACAAGAACCATTCCATCAACATTCCAATAAAAGGAGCTGATAAAAAGACGATCCACTTATTAACCCGACGATAAAGATAATAATACAAAAAGCCCAAAACAAATGGACTAGAGATAATGTAAATAGTGTCTAACAATGGAGAGCTATCCTCAGTTGGCTGAGAACCCTCTCCAGACTCTATTCCCAGGGTTATAAAAACAATAATCCAAATAATAAAGAATAAAAACCACCATTTACTAAGTTGTATTTTTGTTAAAAATTTCATATACTTAGATTATAACACAAAAAATTAAACAAAAAAAAGAAGGGGCTGCTGTAGTGCTATAGCAGGCCCCAAGTTGTTCATGCAAAAGTGGTCTCTCGCAAGCGGTACTCCCAGACGATACCAGGGTCCACAGCGCGACGCGGTGGGCTACCGGCAACCCAGGGACTCGATAGTTTTCCCCGGGCGGCACTTGGCAGCGGCTTTGTCATTCGCTCTGCTTACCATCAATGGGCCCAGTTACTTTAGAACCCATGGCCATTAATGATCAGTACTCTCTCCTCCGCAGGACTTATTTGTATGCCGACTTCTCAGGAGATTGTATTACTCACGCTAGGATCTTATCAGGCTCAAAAGGTGCACCCCTTTGTCCCTGAGGGAATCATCCAGCGTCTCTTACAGTAAACAACATAATATGATATCATATAAATACACTTTTGTCAATATTAACACCTTAAAATAGCCTAAAATTAGCTAAAAAATGAAAAAATACTGGCTAGTAGCAAAACTTACTTGGCAAGAATATCTGGCTTACCGGATGAATTTTTGGTTAGAAATAATCGGGGGATTAATCACCATGTTAATCACCATTGCTTTGTGGTATTACATCTACCAATCCCAAGCCCTAGACATTATTGGCGGATACACCCTCAAGCAAATGATTACCTACTTACTCGGGGCCGGGCTAATCAATAGCTTCATCCTCCTAACCGCTCAAGGAGACGAAATAAACGACGACATCAATCAAGGACTCCTTTCCATAAACCTAGTCCGCCCAGTAAACCCAACAATGTGGTGGCTCACTCGCGACCTATGCCGTAGAGTAATCACTCTTTTACTAGGGTTAATCTCTTTTATCTTTATTGTTATATTCTTATTCGACTTTCTAATAGCTCCTCAAAATATTATCCTAGTAATCCTAGCTATCATAGTCGCCGCCTTGATTCACTTCCTAATCTTTTACCTAGGCTCTATTATTGCTTTTTGGTTTGAACAAACTTGGGGACCCCGTTTTGTAGTGCGTCGAGTTATGGAAATCGCTTCCGGTGCTTTAATCCCGCTAACCTTATTCCCAGGGTCACTTCAAAAAATATTTTTTGCTTTACCGTTTAAATTTGTTAACTGGCTACCCATGCAAATATATTTAGATAAATTAACCTATGCTGAAATATTATTCTATGCCGGAGAAGCCTGCTTATGGATCTTAGGATTATTGTTAGTAGTTTACATAGTTTATAAACGAGGAATAAAACGATATGCTGGCGAAGGTATTTAAATATCTACGAATCTCAAAATACTTTATTAGGGTACATTTCTTTTTACATACCATGTACCGCTTAAGTTTTTTTACTGCCTTAATCGGTAAAATTCTTCGTGGTCTAATCTTAATCGTATTTTTCTACGCCATTTACTTAAACATTCCAGCCATAGGCGAGTGGAACTTTAATGAAATCCTAGTTTTAATAGCTACTTACTTAACTATAGAAGCTATTATTGTCATGACCTTCCACCGCAACTTATTTTATTATTTTCCTCGTGATGTAAAAAGGGGAGACTTTGATTTTTCTTTAGTTAAACCAGTTAATACTTTATTCATCACTTCTTTTAAGGTGTTTGACGTTTTTGATTTATTTTCTCATCTGCCCTTAATTTATTTCTGGTACTATATCTTTGTTAATACTTCTTTAGTTTTTGCCTGGCAAAATATTTTATTATTTATTTTATTACTATTAAATTCAGTTGTCTTTATTTACGCAATCACTTTAATCATTGCCTCTACCAGTTTCTGGACCATTAACTCCACTGGCTTAGGTAGATTCTTCGAAAACCTACTCCAAACTTCTCGTTATCCAACCACTATTTACAGTAGAGGAGTAAAGCTAGGCTTTGACTATATTCTTCCTATTACTATCATTGCCACTTTCCCTTCCCAAGTCTTATTAGGACAAAATAACTGGCCCTATTTTACATTTGCCTTATTTTTCAGTATAATATTACTCGTAATCGCCATTTCTTTTTGGCGATTTGCGCTTAAACATTATTCCTCAGCTTCCTCGTAAATGAAAATCAAAAACTATACCTCTTTTGCAAAAATGATGTGGCAAGACAGCTTACAATATAAGTTCAATTTTTTTATTGATGTTTTTTCAGAGCTTTACCCATTAATAGTTTACATTGTCTTATGGACAGCCCTTTTCCAAATCCCTGGCCAAGAGACTATCAAGGGTTACACTTTAGCTGGAATGATAACTTATTATATTTTTGCTCGGCTTATCAATCAGGCCACTTCTGTTTTCAGTGCCGAGCCAGTTATTTGGGACATCAAAGAGGGCTCTTTATCTTTTAACTTAGTAAAACCATATAGCTACATCTGGGCTTATTTCTATTACGAACTTTCCCATGGTCTAATGCGTACTTTATTCAATGGTCTATTTATTTTAGGAATCTTTTTATTCTTTAACTCTTACCTAGCTATTCCTAGTTTAATTAATTTATTATTATTTTTTGTATTTTTTGCCTTAGCCTTTATTCTTTCTTATTGGATAAAAATAATTTTTGCTTTCTCTGCTTTTTGGATCACTGAATCTCGACGTTTTTATCGCAGCATTAAATATATTATTTCCTTTTTAAGTGGAGCAGTCGTCCCTCTAGTTTTCTTTCCTCAAATAATCCAAGATATATTTGTTTACCTGCCATTTAGTTATTTAATTTATTTTCCGATTAGAGTTTTACAAGCCCAAGCTTCTGTTCAAGAAATGATTGTCGGTGGAATAGTTACTTGTGTCTGGATAATTATTTGTTATTTATTAACTAATTTAGTCTTTAAACTAGGCGTCAAAAGATATGAAGCGGTCGGAAATTAAAAAATACTATCGAGTTTGGATCACCCTCATTAAGCGCGACTTAATGGCTAGTTTAATGTACCGCACCGATTTTTGGTCTGATACTATGAGCACTATTATTTGGACCTTGATCCAATTTGCTTTTTTAAGTATTGTTTTTAATTTTACCGACATGCTCGCTGGTTGGAACTTCTGGCAAATCATCGTTATCTTCTGTATGCAACAACTCAGTTTTTATTTACTTTACATGTTTATCTTTCCGTCTCTGCGACAATTCCAAGACCAAGTTAGAAAAGGGGACTTTGATTGGATTATTACTAAGCCTATTGATGCACAATTTTTTACTGCCACTCAACGCTTTACTTTCTCCGTCATGATTTCTTTTTTAGCTGTCATCGGATTATTAATCTATGCCTTAATTCAAATTCCTAATATCATTACTTTTAGCGGAGTATTATTTGGCATATTCTTATTTATCTGCTCCATCTTAATCACTTTTTCTATTTTCTATCTTTTCGCTGGACTTATTTTTATCTTTATCCGCGCCAACTCTTTAAATCAAATCTATTTTCAGTCTAATACCATGAGTCTTTACCCTCGAAACCTTTTTAGCGGAACCTTAAAATATGTTCTCAGCACTTTCTGGCCCTTCTTATTACTATTCGCTATCCCAGCCGAAGCCATGCTAGGAATTTTCGACTGGCCTTGGATTTTCACCTTCTTTGGGCTCACTATAATCTTTACTGTCGGAAGTCGCTTATTTTGGAACGCCACCATTAAACGCTACTCCTCAGCCTCATCATAATATGCTAATATAAATATATGAAAAACATTATCTCCACAAAAAACCTATCTAAAACCTATTCTTTCCACAAAAAAGAACCTGGTTTAAAAGGTTCAATCAAATCATTGTTCAAACGAAAAAAACTTTACAACCATGCGGTTAAAAAAGTTAACTTAGAAGTCAAAGAAGGGGAGCTAGTTGGCTTCCTAGGGCCAAACGGAGCTGGAAAAACTACTACCTTAAAAATGCTTTCTGGGATTTTATATCCTTCCGAAGGTGAGGCTAAAGTATTAGGCCACACTCCCTGGGATCGTAAACCCGAATTTCAAAAACAGTTTGCCTTGGTAATGGGACAAAAAAATCAACTTTGGTGGGATTTACCAGCCATGGAAAGTTTTATTTTAAACAAAGAAATTTACGAAGTCCCAGACGACGAATTTAAAAAAACCTTAGATGAACTAACCGAGCTTTTAGACATCAAAGACATTTTAAATGTTCAAGTTAGAAAATTATCTCTTGGTCAACGAATGAAATGCGAACTAGTGGCTGCTTTACTGCATAAACCAAAAATCTTATTCCTAGATGAACCAACTATTGGTTTAGACGTAGTTTCCCAACAAAAAATCCGCGAATTTATTAAAGAGCATAATACTAAATACAAAACTACCATCTTGTTAACCTCTCATTACATGGAAGATGTAGTTGCTTTAGCTAAACGCTTAATCATTATTGATAAAGGAGAAATCATTTACGACGGGACTATGAAAGATTTAATGGATAAGTATGTTGACGAAAAAATTCTAGAAATTACTTTTACTGAGGTAATGACTAAAGACACCTTTAAAGGAATGGGCAAGATCAAAGAATTCTCCAAAAAAAGAGTCGTCTTACAAGTCCCGATTGCTGAACACAAAAAAATAGCTGCTAAAATTTTACAAGACCTTCCAGTCGACGACATCCTCATCAACGAAAAAAGCATCGACGATATAATTAGAGATATATTTACTCAAACAAAATAGCTCCCTCTCCACGAAGGTGGAGAGGGCGGGGGGAGAGGACAGGCATTGACAAAACCCTTATTTTATGCTAAGATGATATTATATGAATAAAAACATCATCAGTTTAATAGTGGCCTCAGCTCTTCTAATCCCATTTCTAGGGCAAGCCGCTACTTCTACCTATAATCTAGACAAACAAACCGACGTCGACAATCATTACGACGCCAATGTTTTTGAATATAATAATCAAGTCTGTGCCGCTGGTCCCTATGGAAATGAAATTAAAGTTAAATGTGCCTCTTTAGGCTCTACATCTTGGTCTGATAAATCTGACCTAACTTTAACAGACTCAGACGCAGAGTTCATCGGCTTAGACGAAGTAATAACTTTTAAAAACGAATTATACTTTATTGTTGACCGTGGAATCTCTACCAACTCTAACAACGATACTGACACAGTTGAAGTTTGGAAATATAAAGACGCTTCTTGGGCAAGAGTTTTGTCCTATGCCAACAACAGTGCTTATTATATCGACAGCACTCAAGATGAAGATAACTTATACATAGTTATAAAACGCTATGACACTAATCCAGATGTAAACCTAATTTACAAAACTTCTAACGGAGATAATTGGTCTAAAATTAAACGTAACAACACTCCTAAAAATATAACTGGAATTACCTTAAACAAAGGCAAGCTTTATGCCTATAATTCTAGTTATTTATATTTACGCCGCGCTTCTGGATTTTGGAGTAAAAAATATGACATCACTGAGCTTAATAATGATTTAGAGTACAACTATATCAATGGCTTAACTAATTATCAAAATAAAATTTATATCACCACTGAAACTTATACCTATAATAACTTAACCAAGGCCAAGGACATG
The DNA here is from genome assembly GCA_964572175.1 of uncultured Gammaproteobacteria bacterium. Classification (GTDB taxonomy): domain Bacteria; phylum Patescibacteriota; class Patescibacteriia; order UBA9570; family CAZNEH01; genus CAZNEH01. The sequence continues at coordinate 31,040 of CAZNEH010000003.1, read as the reverse complement.
CAACAAAGAGGCATTACTACCACAAATGACCTAGGCTATGAATATACTTTAAAAATAAAATCCAGTACTAACGGGGATACTTGGGCTAGTAAAAAACTAAGTGACAAATCAATAACTGGCGGTGAGTTGGTCTATTTCCGTAATGACTCTGACGGCAAGCCTTATATTTATGTTAAAAATTACGTTAAGCAAAGAGATGTTTTATGGAAGGTAACTAAAAATGTTAAAAAAATCGCTAGTAAGAAAGTTATTCCTAAAACCTCTTCTATGAAAAGCAACTCTTATACTATTATCGACTACCTAAAAACTGGCAGCTACTTCTACTTCTCAGATTCTGGAGGAAATATATACACAAAATAAAAATCATCCTCTCCCCATACCCCTCTCCACTCCTGAAGAGGGGCTTTTTTATTTAGGGACTTGCCAGGGCGGTTTTATGCAATAAAAACGCCACTGGTTGACAAAATCCCTGTTTTATGATAGGATAATTTGAACCGTACCACCCTGCACCTTCCCCGGAGACACCATGCTTCACCCCGTCATCCGTAACGACCCTGCCTGGGCCATGATCCCCTGTATCCTGGCCTTCCTGCTCGCCGCCGGCCTCTTCACGGCCTGTGGTGTCAACCTCTACCAGAGCGAGCCCGTCACCGCGGGCTGGAACGCCTTCTTCGGCCTGGTCTGCCTGGTCGGCAGCGTGATCTTCCTGGTCATGTCCAGCAAGAAGATCGCGCCATGACCGCCGCTCGCGGTCACCCCAAGTCGCACCCCATTCCTGGGCTCTGCGGCTTGTTTTTTTACCTATTTTTTGATATTATAATCACATGGATTTATCAATAATTACAGTCTCTTGGAACAACAAGGACTACATCAAAAAAAACTTAACCTCGCTTTATAAGCACACCCAAGACTTAGAGTTCGAGGTTTTTGTTAGTGACAACGGCTCTACTGACGGCACCGTAGAAATGGTTAAAAAAGAATTCCCTCAAGTACAAGTCATAGAAAACAAAGCCAACATCGGCTTTGGCTCAGCAAATAACAGGGGATATACCAAAGCAAAAGGAAAGTACATTTTATTTTTAAACGACGACACAGAAATAAACTCAAACATCTTTAAAAAGTTAATAGATAATTATCCTCAGGATGCCGGAATGGTCGGATGCAAATTATTAAATATTGACGGAAGCTTACAAGACTCTATCCGCCGCTACCCCAGCCTAAAAGACCAGTTAATAATTCTTACTAAGACTCATAACTTTTTTCCTGGCTTAATAAAAAAGTACCTTGCCAAAGATTTTGACTACAATAAACAACAAGAGTGCGACCAAGTTATGGGTGCCTTTATGTTGTCTCCTAAAAAAGTTTTAGACGAGGTTGGAGTATTCGACGAAACCTTTTTCAATTGGTACGAAGAAGTAGACTTGCAAAAACGAATCAAAGACGCCGGCTACAAAATAATGTACACCCCAATGGCAGAAATTACCCATGTTAAAGGCGCTAGCTTTGGTAAAGTCATGGCTCTTAAAAACCAAAGCGTTCTTAATCACAGCATGCGCTATTATTTCCGAAAACACAAACCTTTTTGGCAATACGCAATCCTAGTATTATTCAATCCTTTAAGCATGTACTTAGCCTTATTAGTTCAAACTATTAAATCATTAGGAATAAATGTTAAAAAAAATAAAAACCTTTAAACTAGTTTTAATCGGGATTATTGCTCTTGAGCTTCTTTCTTGGATAGCTTGGAGCACTCAAGATCTTAACCAAATCTTTTTTACTGCCATTCTTTTAATTACTCTGGGCCTAGCTATCTACAAACTAGAATGGGGGATTTACATTATCTTAGCCGAGCTTATCATGGGCTCTAAGGGTTATTTATTGCACTGGCCTTTAGGAGAGTTTTCTTTGTCTCTACGTCTGGGATTATTTTTAGTAGTTTTCTTAGCTTTCTTAGTCTGGGTTATTAGAGACCGTGAAATAAAATTCTTCAAAAGCAAATTATGGAAACCATATACTGCTTTTATCGCCGCTCTAGCTATCGCCGTAGTAATTGGTTACCTAAATAACAATGAACTAAAAAACATTTTCCTAGACGCCAACGGCTATTTATATTTAGGATTAATTTTTCCTTTAACTCAAGGCAAATTTAAAATAAAAGAATTACTCGAAACAATCTACGCCGGCATCACGGCTCTGATTTCTAAAACTTTATTATTGCTATTTATCTTTTCTCAAAAAGATTTTTTTGGAGATGTAGTTACTGCTATTTATAAATGGGTTCGTGATACTGGAGTAGGAGAAATCACTCTTATGGAAAACGGATTCTATAGAATCTTCATCCAGTCTCATATATTTATTGTCGTCGCCTTTTTTATCTTCTTCTCTATTATTGCTATAAAAAAATACGTGCCCGTGCGGTTTGCAAAGCAAAACGCCTCGGGTGAAGAAGTAAAAAAGCATGAATGGATCTTATTTGCCTTGTCTCTTTTAGTTATTTTCTTAGGATACTCTCGAAGTTTTTGGGTTGGCACTGCTGGAATATTATTTGTCGCTCTTCTAGCCTCTGTATTTATTTTAAAACTAAAATGGAAAAAAATTCTAACCCTGGGAGTGATCTTGGCTTTAGCTTTTGTTATTGATTACGCTTTAATCTTGGGAATAGTAAATTTCCCAATGCCTGGAAATACTTCTATCTCTGCCTCGTCTTTAGTAACTGAGCGAACCAAAGACCCAACTCAAGAAGCAGCTGGTTCTTCTCGTATGGAACTACTAGACCCATTACTAGATAAAAACCTAGAAACCCCAGTAATCGGCTCTGGCTTTGGCACTACTGTAACTTATAAAACTCAAGATCCTCGGGCCTTAGAAGCCAATCCAGGCGGTAATTACACTACTTATGCCTTTGAGTGGGGATACCTTGATCTATGGCTCAAATTAGGCCTCTGGGGCGTTATTATTTATGGGTGGTTACTCTACGAAATCCTTAAAAACGGCTATAAATCATTTAAATCTACCAAAAACCCAATTATTCTCGGATCACTCTTTGGATTACTCGCCATCATGGCTATTCACTTTTTCACTCCATACCTTAATCATCCTTTAGGCTTGGGCTGGATCATGTTTTGTAGTCTTTACTTTACTCAAAAATACAGCGCCAGCCTCGCGTCGACAAGCGACAGCGAGTCGAGGCGGGCCGTCGCGTAATACGGTTATCCACAATCTAACACAACAATCTTAAATCGTAAAAGCAGTACTCAAGTACTGTTTTTATGTCTTTGCGCCGTCGCAAAACACAACTTTACAATAATGTGCTCAGGACTTATAATAAAATAACTATGAACAACCAACAATTAGTAAAACATCTTGATAAAAAGTTCGAAGCTATCGACCAACGCTTCGATAAAAACGATGAAGTTTTTAAATCTATTGATAAAAGATTCGATCAAATCGACAAACGTTTTGATGCTCAAGATAAAACCATAGATAATATTGCTGTCCAAGTAGTGAAAAACTCGGAAGACATTACAGATATTAGAAAAAACATGGCTACGAAAGAAGAGCTTCGAGATGTGATAGGATCTATAGAAAAATTAGCTAAAAAAGTAGATGACCTAGATACTGAACGCTTAGCTGCTATTGATTGGCTTAAAAGACATGACAAAGAAATAGCTAAAATAGCTTGTTAATATATCTGTTTACATAACTTGCCAAACATTGAATGGTTTGTTATAATATAGTCTCAAAATAGTATGAAATTATCAATAGTAATTCTAAATTATAATACTTCAAATCTGCTGCGCTTATGCCTGCAGAATTTATTGAAATTGGACTTAAATTTTGACTACGAAATCATTGTTGTAGACAACGCCTCTAAAGACGATTCTGTAAAAATAATGCGCGAACAATTTCCGCAAATAAAGTTAATCGCTGAAAAAACAAACTGGGGTCACGCTAAAGGAAACAACATTGGAATTAAAGAAGCTAAGGGCGACTATGTTTTAATCTTAAACACAGATATTATTTTCAAAAGCTCTGAAGATTTCAATAAAATTATTTCCTATCTAGACCAGCACCCAGAAATTGGAATGCTTGGCCCAAAACTATTAAACGGCGACTTATCAATCCAAACCTCTTGCTTTAGACCATACACTGCCTTTACTCCTATTTACCGCCGAACTCCATTAGGAAAACTTTCTTTTGCTAAAAAAGATTTACAAAACCACTTAATGTGGGACTTTGACCGTAAAGAAAGCAGGGAAGTAGAATGGCTGCTCGGAGCTTGCATGTTTATTAGAAAAGACTTTTTAGATACTTACGGCGGTTTAGAAGAAAAATTCTTCTTATACTTTGCCGACTACGAACTTTGCGATCGCGTTCGCGCCGAAAGTTTAAAAGTTTATTATTATGCAGACGTAAACAGTATTATTCACTACCACAACCGTGCCTCTGCTAAAGGCTCTATCTGGGGCGGCTTAGGCTCATTATTTAATTATGTCGCCAGAATCCATATTAAAGATTGGATGACTTATCTTAAAATTAAAAAAACCAAATAAAAATGTCAAAAAGAAACAAAATTATTCTTTCCGTAGTCGGAGTTATTATCGGCTTAGTAATAATCCTAGTAATCCTAGGCTTATTAAACTATAAAAACGGCAAAGCCTTGTACGCTGAGTCATTAGAGGGTAAAACTGCTTTTGAAGATGCTCAAACTGCTATCTTAGCCCAAGACTTCGAAGCAGCCACTCTAGCCCTAGAACAAGCTGAAGAAGATTTTTATCAAGCTCAAGAATACTCTAATAAAATAGTTGGCTTAAAATACGTTCCTGTAATCGGCCGTCAATTAAAAGCAGTTGATGGAATCTTAACTGCTGGTTATAACATCTCCTTAGCCTTACAAAAAGTTTCTTCTTTGGGTGAAGAGGTTTTTGCAATTGTTCAAAACGACGGAGATATTACTTATAGAAACATCGGCCCTGAAGAAAAAGAAGCTATTTTTGAAAAACTGTACCAAGCTCCACCAGAACTACAAGGAGCTAAATCTGAAATAGACTTAGCTGTTCTTGCCATGGAACAAATCCCGTCCCGAGGATTATTAAAACAATTAGACCAAGCTGTTCAACCTATCCAAGAATATTTACCTTTAATCAAAGAAGTGATCGACCAAGCTGTTCCAGCCGTAGAAACCATTCCTACTATTGTTGGCTACCCTCAAGAACAAACTTATTTATTCTTATTGCAAAACAACACTGAGCTTCGCCCAACTGGTGGATTCATCGGAACTTACGGAATCTTAAAAGTTAAAAATGGAGAAATAGTTGAATTTAAAACTGATAACATTTATAACTTAGACACTCCAGCTAAAGACTATTTATTTATTAACCCACCTGAACCATTAGCTGTTTACCTATCTTCTACTCAATGGTTAATGCGTGATTCCAATTGGTCTCCAGATTTTCCAACTGCTGCCCAAAAAGCCGAAGAATTCTATCACCTAGAGAATGGACCTGAAGAAAACATCGACGGCGTAATTGCGGTAACTCCTACCTTCATCGCTTCTTTATTAGATATTACCGGGGCGATCACTGTTGAGGGTATTGAATTTACTTCTGAAAATTTAGTTGACGTCTTACAATACGAAGTTGAAAAAGCTTATTATGAAAAAGGAATTTCTGATGATGATCGCAAAGAAATCATAGGCGTTTTAGCTGATCAAATTATGGACCAAATTCTAGAACTTCCTAAAGACGAATGGGCTACTTTATGGCAAACCTTTACTAAAGACGTTGATGAAAAACAAATCTTAATTTATCTAAAAGACGAAGACATTCAAGACTTAGTTGAAGAACAAAACTGGGCTGGAGAATTAAAATCTCCAACCGATAGCGACTTCTTAATGGTTGTCGATGCTAACATGGCTAGCTTAAAAACCGATCCTGGTGTTAAACGAACTATTAATTATTCCGTGGCTGAAGAAGGGGGAGACCTAGTAGCCACCCTAGACATAAACTACAAAAACGAAGGAACTTTTAATTGGAAAAGTACTCGCTACCGAACTTACACCAGGGCTTACGTTCCTCAAGGATTAGAATTACTAGAATGGTCTGGAACTACTCAAAACGACAAACTTTTAGGCGACGATCCAAAAGCTCCAGATGTTTACGACGAATTAGGAAAAACTGTTATTGGCGGATTTATTTCTACTGAGCCTCAAATGGAAAATTCTTTACATTATAAGTATAAATTACCAGATTGGCTTAAAGATCAAGAGGTGTATAAATTATATGTTCAGAAACAAGCTGGAACAGAGGGTCACTCCCTAAATTTCACTTACGACACTGGTCAAGGCATCAAATCTTACACCCCCCTTGACATTGGCTCAAAAGATGGTAATAATAAGGTACTCTATCAAACCAATCTAAGAATTGATCGAGAATTCGAAATTAACCTCAAATAACCAAAATCATGTTTGTTAAGCAAATCGGAATTGATCTAGGCACTGTAAACACGCTTGTTTATGTACCAAAAAAAGGGATTCATATTAATGAACCATCAGTTGTTGCTATATCCTTACAAGATAAAAAAGTTTTAGCCGTTGGAAACGAGGCCCGCGACATGCTTGGCCGAACTCCCGACACCATCGTTGCTCGCCGCCCATTAAAAGACGGTGTTATTGCCGATTACCGCACCACAGAATCCATGCTGCGCTACTTCATTAATAAAGCTTTAGGCGGAATTAGACTATTCCGTCCAGAAGTTATGATTGCCGTTCCAGCTGGAATTACCTCTACTGAACGCAGGGCTGTTATCGACGCTACTATCCAAGCTGGCGCTAAAGCTGCCTTTATTATTAAACAGCCCGTTGCTTCTGCTATTGGAGCTGGCATTCCTATTGGCTCTCCATCTGGCCACATGATTATTGAAATTGGCGGAGGAACAACTGAAATCGCGGTTATCTCCCTTGGTGGAATCGTAGCTAATACTTCTGTTCGTATCGGTGGAACAAAATTTGATCATGCCATTGCTGAATTTGTTCGTAAAAAATATAGCCTCTCTATTGGTGAACGCTCTGCAGAAGAACTTAAAATTAAAATTGGCTCCGCCCTTCCTTTAGAAGAAAGCTTAAATATGGATGTTCGTGGTCGTGATGTTATTACTGGCCTCCCTCGAACAGTTACTGTTAGCTCTGAAGATGTAACCGAAGCCATTCACGACGAACTTCAAGGAATTATTCAAGCCGCCAAAGACGTATTACAAGAAACCCCTCCTGAATTAGCTGCTGATGTTATTGATAAAGGAATGGTTATTTCTGGGGGTACTGGTCAACTTAGAAATCTAGATGAGCTTTTAAGCCAAGCTATTCAAGTTCCTGCTTACCTAGCTAACGATCCTATGCTTAACGTTGTTCGCGGAACTGGGGTTGCCTTAGAAAACCTTGAGTCCTATAAACGATCTGTAATGGAAAATAGATAATGGTTATTGGAATAGACGCTTCCCGCGCCAATAAAATCCAAAAAACTGGTACTGAGTGGTACTCTTACCACCTTATTCAAGAACTCAAAAAAATTATCCCTGATAACATCAGGGTGATTTTGTATTCCAAAGAACCTTTGCAGGGCGGGCTAGAGGACTTACCTAGTAATTGGCAATCAAAAGTTTTAAACTGGCCTCCAAAATTTCTCTGGACTCAAATACGCCTTTCTTTAGAAATGCTTTTCAAACGTCCTGATGTTTTATTTATCCCTGCTCACACTATTCCATTAATTCATCCCAAAAAAACAATTCTAGTCGCTCATGATATTGGCTTTGCTACTCATAAAGAATTATATAGCGACAAAGAACTAGGTTATCACCGTTGGGCCATGAACTACGCCATTAAAAAAGCTCATCACCTGATCTCTGTTTCTGAATTCTCCAAAAACGAAATAATTAAATTTTACAAAATTCCAGAATCTAAAATTTCTTTTGTTCACAATGGCTTTACTTCTAAAGATTTCTTCCCCCTACCTCAACCCAACCCTGAAATATTAAATAAATACAATATTAAAAAACCTTATTTATTATTTATTGGCCGTAAAGAAGAAAAGAAAAATATTCCTCGGTTAATCAATGCTTTTGCTTTACTACCCAAAGAATACAACCTAGTCTTAGTCGGAGGAGAGGGCTATAAGTATGAACAAGTTCAAGCCAATATTAAAAAACATAATCTAGAAAACAGAATAATAGAACCCGGCTATGTAGACCAAGAAGATATTAATGCTATAATGAATCAAGCAGAAGCATTCATCTTTCCTTCTTTATATGAAGGCTTTGGTATCCCAGTTTTAGAAGCCATGTCTGCTGGTACCCCAGTAATTTGCTCTCATATCCCTCCGTTAAAAGAAGTAGCTGGCCAAGCCGCCTTCTACTTTGACCCCTACAGCATCGAAGACATGGCCCAGACTATTACCAAAAATATTAATAATACTGCCTTAAAAGAAAAAGGCTTTGCTCAAATTAAAAAATTCTCTTGGTCAAAATGCGCTCAAGAGACGTGGAAAATAATTAACAAAAATATATGAAACATTTAAACAAGGGGATAATAGGGTTAGGTATATTTCTAATCATTAGCGCCGCCATCATCTTTGGTCTTACCCAATTCGGCGTTTTATAACTTCATGCAATACCAGTGGGACATTATTGGCCATCAGCGCCAAGTTCAATATTTGCAAAACTCCATAGAAAATGGTAAAATAAATCACGCCTATTTATTTTATGGGCCTGAACATCTAGGTAAAAAGAAAATTGCCGAAAGTTTTCTTTTTAGCTTGTTTTGTGTATCTGAAACCAAGGCTCGTCCTTGTGGGCGTTGCCAAAACTGCGCTCAAATACGCAAAAACATCCACCCAGACGTTCATTGGTTAGAGCCAGAAGCAGACAAAAAGAACACTTCTATCAAGCAAGTCCGAGAGTTAATTGCCAAGTTACAAAAAAAATCCTTACACCAGGGCTACAAAGTAGTCTTAATCAAACAAGCTTCTAGCTTAACTCTAAGCGCTAGCAACGCCCTTTTAAAAACTTTAGAAGAACCCGCTCAAAAAACAGTTTTAGTCCTTTTAGCTGAAGATTTATCTACTATCCCAGAAACCATCACTTCTCGCTGCCAAATCATTCGCTTTTTACCAGTTAGTCAAAAAGATATTTATGATTATCTGCAAACCGAAACTGATCGAGACCAAGCTTTGAAAATTACCCGCCTAGCCCATGGTAAACCTGGTCTAGCTGTAGAATTTCTAAACAAAAAAAACGCCCTAAAAAAACACCAAGAAAAAATAGATACTGTTAATACTTTATTATCTGGCTCACAAAAAGAAAAATTTAAACTAGCCGATAAAATACACCGTTCTAAAAAATCTTCTCAAGAATTATCCCTCCTTCTAGACCTAGCCACTTCCTACCTTAGAGATCAGATTTTAAATCAACACAATTTAGAAAAATACACTGTTAATCAAATCCAAAGTCCAAATAACAAAACCCAAAATATAACTAAAAAAATTAATCAAATAGAAAAAGCTCAAGAATTACTAAAACAAAACGTTCAACCAAAATTAATTTTAGAAAATATCATTATAAACATATGATTAAAATCAATAATATGTCCCGATCGCAAAGCGATCGAGGATCCTCGATTTTATCAAAGATAAAATCGGGAAAAAAAATTCTCCCTCTTATCTTAATAATCTTTGCTGTATTATTGACTGGTCAAGCTTGCGGAACTAGCTATGTTGATGGCGGAATTTTTATGTCTGAAGACTATGGAGAAAACTGGGAGCAAAAAACTTATGTTGGTCAAGATGGTCGAAAAACCCTCAGCATCTCCGCAGCCAATGTTAGACGAATTGCTTTTCATCCTCAAGAAATAATCACTACTGAAAACGAAGACTTTTCTAAAACCGCTGTTTTATATACTACCACTTACGAAAACGGTGTTTACAAAACAGATAATGCCGCAGATTCCTGGTATCCAACTAATTTCCAAAGCGGTCTTTTCGTAGATCTAGTTATTAACTCTCAAGAACCAGACACTATTTATACTTGTTCACAAAATATTATTTATAAAAGCTATGACGGTGGTCAAACTTGGGAAAATGTTTACACCGAAACCCAAGGTGGATTAATCATGAAGCTCTTAATCGACCATTACAACCCTAATACTATCTATGCTTTTACTTCTGTAAAAACTGTCTTAAAATCAGAAGACGCTGGAGCCAACTGGCACCTAATCCATACCACTGAAGATTATCCCAAAGACGCTCAAATGAGTGCCCTAGATTCTCGAATTATTTTTGTCAGAGACGAAGAGGGTAAGCTATACAGAACCACAGACGCCGGAGCCAACTGGGATGAACCACTAGACACTAAAGAACACCGAGAATTATGGCCTCAAGGAAAAATAGTTAACGACTTTTTCCTAGACCCTAATAATTCTTCAACTATCTTAATGGCCACCAAACAAGGCCTAATGCGAAGTAATGATTTAGGAAATAATTGGCATCAAATCAACACTTTGATCGCGGCTGAAGATAGTACTAATACTGAAATTAAAAATATTCTAGTCACTCCTAGTAAGCCAGAGGTAATATATTTTTCAATTAAAAATTTAATCCATAAAAGTGACGACGGTGGAATAACTTGGCGCGTCTTAGAAACTTTCCCTTCTCAAAGAGAAGTTAAAGTTATGTACGTTGACCCAGTTAACCCCGCTGTTATTTACGTAGGAACTAAAACCTTTGATGAAGAGGGTAATAGTTTCTTTCCTAGTTAAAAACATATGAATCAAGAAGAAATCAATAAAATTATTGAGCACTTACAAAAAGAGCTCGCCAACCTAAGAACTAATCGAGCTACTCCTACTTTAGTAGAAAATATTATGGTTGACGCTTACGGAGTAATGACCCCTTTAAATCAATTAGCCAGTATTAGCGCTCCAGAACCAAAGACTCTAGTTATTCAGCCTTGGGACAAGACTCAGTTAAAAGCTATTTCTACCGCCATTGAAAAATCTAACTTAGGAATTAACCCCATAGTAGACCAAGACGTAATTCGTTTAACTCTACCTGCTTTAACTGAAGAAAAAAGAGTAGAACTAGTAAAAATTATGAAAGAAAAAGTAGAAGAATCACGTATTGCTATTCGCCGACTTAGAGAAGATACTCTTAAAAAATTAAAAGCTCAAGAAAAAGAAGGCGCCATCTCTGAAGACGATTATCATACTCAAGAAAAAGATGTTCAAGAACAGGTTAACACCACCACTAAAGAGATAGACGAAATAGGGGAAAATAAAGAAAAAGAAATAATGACTGTTTAAAAAAATATTACATGACTATACTCATTACTATAATCGTTTTAGTTCTTGTTCTTGGCCTATGCATATTTGTTCATGAACTCGGACACTTTGGAGCATCCCGTCTTTTTAAAGTCGGGGTAGAGGAGTTTGGTTTTGGCTATCCTCCTAGAATATTCGGCCTAAAAAAAGGCAAGACTTTATATTCTTTAAACTGGATTCCTTTAGGCGGCTTTTGTAAAATCAAAGGCGTTGTTGGCGGAGACCAAGAAGGAGAAGCAGAAGACGGCCAAGACAGTTTTATTGGTCAAGCTATTTGGAAACGCTTTGTAATTCTATCTGCTGGCGTAGTCATGAATATTATTTTATGCGCCATGCTTTTAAGCCTGGGCTACATGATCGGTTTACCAGACTCCACTGAAGACATCTCTTCAAAAGCTAGAATTAGTGAGGAGCAATTAATGATTTCCTACATCTTAGAAGACTCTCCAGCTTCTCAAGCCAAGCTTAAACCTGGAGATATTATTCTAGGCATTAATAACCAAACTTTTTCTAATATAGAAGAATTAAACACTTACAATAACTCTTTAGAAAATTCAGAAATCAATTTAACTGTCAAAAGAAACGCTGAACAAATAAACACTGCTTTAACCCTAGAAACTTTAGAGGAAACAGATAAAAAGGGCATGGGAGTATTATTATCTCAAACTGGAACTGTTTCTTACCCTTGGTATCTAGCTATTTATGAAGGAACTAAAAAGACTTTTGTCTTGTTGGTTTATATTGTTCAAGCCTTTTACTATTTATTAAAAGACTTAATCTTTGCTGGCCAAGTTTCTGAAAGCATTGCCGGTCCTGTTGGCATCGCCGTTCTTACTAGTCAAGCCGCTCAAATGGGCTTTATCTATGTCTTACAATTTACTGCTTTATTATCTTTGAACTTAGCCATCTTTAATTTCCTACCATTTCCGGCCCTGGACGGCGGCCGTGTAATCTTTTTAATCATCGAAAAAATAAAACGTAAACCAGTTAGTCAAAAAATTGAAAACCTGGCGCACAATCTAGGATTCGGTTTATTAATTATCTTACTAATCCTGGTCACGTTTAGAGACATTGGAAAATTATTTTAAACATATGAAACAATCAAATCTGTTTGCTCAAACAACAAAAACAATACCTAAAGACATAAAATTAACTAGTCATAAACTTTTATACCAAGCTGGCTTTATTCGTGAATCCGCAGCTGGAAGATATTATTATTTACCACTTGGAATCAAAGTTCGAGACAAAATAGTAAAAGTTATTGAACAAGAAATGGATTCTACTGGCGCTCATAAAATGATCACTCCTGTTCTTCATCCTATTGAACTTTGGAAAGAAACTAGCCGAACAGATTCTGTAGGCTTTGAATTAATGACTGTTAAAGATCGTTCTGAATCAGAATTTGCTTTAGGCGGAACTGCTGAAGAAATGATGGTTGATGTTGTTCGAGACTTTAATTTAAGTTATAAAAACCTTCCTTTTAACATTTATCAGTTTTCTCAAAAATTTAGAGACGAAATGAGAGCTCGTGGAGGATTGCTTCGAGTTAGAGAATTCTTAATGAAAGACGCTTACTCTTTTCATGTTGACGAAGAAGACTTTAAAACTGAGTATCAAAAAATGTGGGAAACTTACACTCGTATCTTTTCTCGCCTAGGATTAGAAACAGTAGTCGTGGAAGCAGACAATGGCTATATTGGCGGAGATTATTCTCATGAATTTGTTGTAGAAAGTGAAGCTGGAGAAAGCAAATTCTTAATTTCCGAAGATGGTAAGTATGCCGCTCATGAAGATGTCGCTAAATTTACCAAAGAAGAAAAAAACCTAGATGAAGCAGAGCAAGAACTTAAAGAAGTAGAAGCTAAACGGGGAAATAGTATGGAGGATGGAGTAAAGTTTCATGATATGCCTTTATGGCAGCAAATCAAAGACGTTATGTTTGTTGACGACAAAGGTAAATTCATTTTAGCTGTTATTCGTGGTGATTTTGAAGTTAATGAAACTAAGCTTCAAAATTTAACTGGCGCTAATAGTTTAAGACATGCTACTGATGAAGAAATCCGCGAATTAGGAAGTGAACCTGGATTTATCTCTCCAGTAAACATGGACAAAAAAGTACAAATCGTCGCTGATGATTCTCTACAAACTATTAAAAACGCTTATGGCGGAGCTAATAAAAAAAATACTGATTTATTAAACGTAAACATAGATAGAGATTATACTCCTAATATCGAAGGAGATATTGCCTTAGCTAAAAACGAATATACTTCTGAAAGTGGTGAAAAATTAAAAGAAGGTAAGGGGATAGAAGTGGGTAATATATTTCAATTAGGAGAATATTACAGTGAAAAAATGAAAGCTACTTTCATGGACAAAGATGGTAAAGAAAAATTCTACTATATGGGCTGCTATGGAATTGGTGTTGGTCGAACCCTAGCGACTATTATTGAAAAACACAGTGACGACAATGGAATGGCCTGGCCAGAAGAAATCGCTCCTTTCCAAGTCCACCTAATTAACCTGAACAAAGAAAGTACTCAATCAGACGAAATTTACGCCTCTTTACAAAAACAGGGGATTGAGGTACTATATGACGACCGGGACGAAAGCGCTGGCACCAAATTTAATGATGCCGACCTCATCGGAATTCCCGTACGCTTAGTCGTGTCTAAAAAAACTGGTGATAAAATCGAATACAAGCTTCGTAAAGAAGATGAAACCGAGCTTATCACTTTGGAGGAAGTTATTAATAAGGTAAAAAAGTAACTTCAAATGGTATTTAATAATATCTTAGGAAAATTTTCCAAAGATTTAGGAATAGATTTAGGAACTGCTAATACACTGGTTTATGTAAAAGACCGGGGCATTGTTATTAACGAACCTTCAGTAGTTGCTCTTAATAACAACACTGATCAAATCTTAGCTGTGGGTCAACAAGCCAAACGCATGATTGGTAAAACCCCGCCACACATCACCACTTCCAGACCCTTGCATCAAGGGGTTGTTTCTGATTTCGAAGTTACTGAAAAAATGCTTAAGTATTTCATAGATAAGGTTCATAGAGAAACTTTTACTATTTTACCTCGTCCTCGAATTGTTATTGCTATTCCCATGGGCGTTACTGAAGTAGAAAAAAAAGCCGTAGAAGATGCGGCCATGAATGCTGGAGCTCGAAAAGTCTACTTAATCGAAGAACCAATGGCTGCCGCTATTGGCGCCCGCTTACCAATCCAAGACTCTACTGGTAATATGGTTGTTGATATTGGCGGAGGCAGCACTGAAATTGCAGTTATCTCTTTAGGTGGAATCGTTACCTGGAGATCCTTAAGAGTTGCCGGAGACGAACTAAACCAAAATATTATTAATTACTGCCGAGAAGAATTTAATTTCTTATTAGGTGAACATACTGCTGAAGAACTTAAAATTAAAATGAGCTCTGCCACTAAAGAAGATAATCTAGAAGCCAAGGTAAAAGGCAGAGACATGAACACTGGTCTTCCTAGAGAAGTGGTCATTAATAGTGAACACGTTAACGAGGCTATTTCTAAAACTGTTAGTTTATTTATAGATAATATTAAATCTACCTTAGAAGAAACCCCTCCTGAATTAGTTTCTGATATTTACGAACGAGGTATTATTCTTTCTGGTGGCGGAGCCATGCTTCGAGGCTTAGATAAAAAAATTGCTCAAGCGACTAATATTCCAGTCCGCGCTGCTGACGACCCTCTAACCACGGTAGCTCGAGGAACTGGATTTATTTTAGAAGACTTAGAAAACCTTAAAGACTTATTTGTTTTAAGCACTGCCGACGATAGAATAGAAATTTAAAGACTGATGAAATTCATAAAACCATCAATCATAGTTCTATTAATAATTATAGTCTTAATATTAGCTCATAACTTTGGATTATTAGGGCCTTTTGAAAATGCATTTTTTAGTGTAACCAAGCCCATTCAACAGCCTCTTTATAATCTAAGCCAAAAAATATTCAACAAAGAACAAGAGCAAAATTTAGAAGAATTAAAAGAAGAAAACAAAGAACTAAGCCAAAGAATAACTCAACTTCTTAATGAAAATAATAAATTAAAAAGCTTAGTTGATGAGTATCAAGAATTAAACGAACAATTAAAGTACATTGAAGAAAAAGAATACAACTCTGTTCCAGCTCGCATTATCGCTCAATCTACCGACCAAGCCTCTCAATCATTAATTATAAATCAAGGCTCTGACCAAGGCTTAGTTGAGGGCTTAGCAGTTATTGTTGAAAAAGGATACTTAATCGGTAAAATAGACAGCGTTGAAAAAAATAGAGCTACCGTAGTATTAACCACAGACAACTTTTGCCAATTCACTGCCAAAGTCCAAGAAAAAGAAAACGCTGCTGGTATCACTCGTGGCCAACATGGCCTTAGTTTAAACCTAGAATTAATTCCTAAAACCGAAGAAATTCAAGAGCAAGAAATAGTCGTCACTGCTGGCTTAGAAGAAAATATTCCAGCTGGATTGATTGTCGGAGAAATAGAAAAAATAGATAACCCTCCAGGCGAACTTTGGCAAACTGCAATTCTAAACATCTTATTTGATCTACGCCAAGTAGACGTGGTTAATATAATTCTTCCTTCTTAAGATTATATGAAACTAATTTACCTAAAAATATTTTTATACCTTGCTTTTTTAGGATTAATTATTTTTCAAATCAGTTTTTTAAACAACTCCTTATGGATGCAAAGTTATTTTAATTTAGTTCTGATAATATTATTTGCTTTCTTATTAATTTTTTCTCCTTATTATTTACTTCTTTATGTTTTAAGCGCTGGCCTAATCTTTGATCTATTTTCTCAATTTCCTTTTGGTATTTATTTAATTGCTTTTACTCTAGCCATCTTCTTACCTTATTTATTACTAAAGCATATTTTAACTCATTATTCTTTATTTTCTTTTTTAAGTCTAGTTGCCTTAGGAACAATTTTATTTAATTTATTTATTTACTTATCTACTAAAATAATTTACTTAATAAATCTAAGTAATTATTTTTCTCCTTGGTCTTGGAAAGAATTTATTTTGCAATTAATTATAAATATACTTATCTTAGCCTTAGTTGTTAATCGTTATGAGCTCCAAAAATCCCTTTGAAATATATTCTCAATCTAGTCCTGAAAAAATCAATACAGATTATGAGAAAAAAACAGTAGACATTATCGATTCGTCAACGTCTTTTAAGGCCCGTTTTTCTAGATTAGGCGTTAATTTAAAAAAAGCCAACTACTTAGGAATTTTTATTGCTACTTGTTTAGCTATTTTATTTATTAGATTATTTTATTTACAAATCTCAGCCGGAGATCATTATAGAGCAGTAGCTGAAGAAAACCGTTTACGCATCCAAACTACTAAAGCTAGTCGAGGAATTATTTACGATCGCAATCAAGAGCCATTGGTAAAAAACATTCCTAACTTCATGTTAAATATTTCTCCTCAAGATTTTCCTTCAGACGAACAAAAGCAAGAAATAATAATTTCTGAAATCAATCAAATCACTAAGATCTCTAAAGAAGAAATAAAACAAAAAATTTCCGAAGTTCCTTCTAGCACTTATCAAACTTACACTCTTTTAGAACAACTTCCTTATGAACAAGCTTTAGTTCTAATCTCTGCAGCCAGAGAATGGCCTGGAATCGAGCTAAAAACAGCCGCTATTCGTGAATACCTTCATCCTCAAAGCATGTCTCCATTTATGGGCTATATCGGCAAAATAGACGAACAAGAACTGGAAGAAGGCCTAGGAGAATACCTTATGACTGATTATTTAGGAAAAGCTGGCTTAGAATACACTTATGAGGACCTCCTTAAAGGAGAAGACGGTAAAAAACAAATCGAAGTTAACTCCCAAGGCAAGGAAAAAGAAGTAGTAGCTGAAAAAAAACAAGCTCCTGGAAAAAACCTTGTTCTTGGCTTAGACTTAGGCTTACAGCAAAAAGCTACTGAGTCTTTACAAAGCTATATTGAAAAAACCCAAGCTCCAGGCGGAATAGTTATCGCCATGGACCCACGCACTGGTGAAATTTTAACCATCGCTACCCTACCTTCTTATGATAACAACAAATTTATTCAAGGCTTAACGCAAGAAGAATATTCTGCCTTACTAGAAAATGAAAACAAGCCTCTTTTTAACCGCGCCTTTGGTGGAACTTATCCACCAGGATCAACCTTTAAATTAATCGTTGCCGCCGCAGCCCTAGAAGAAGGCGAAGTTACTCCTTCTACAACAATTAGCTCGACTGGTGGAATTCGCATTGGCGATTGGTGGTTCCCAGATTGGAAAGGCGGGGGACACGGTGCCACTGATGTGCGTAAAGCCATTGCTGAATCAGTCAACACTTATTTTTATGTTGCCGGCGGTGGAATTTATAATGAAGAAGAAAGAGAGATCGAAGGAGGCCTGGGCGTAGATAAAATTAATCAATACGCTAAAGAATTTTATATTGACCAAGCCTTAGGCATCGACCTACCTGGTGAAAAATCCGGGTTTCTACCAACTAAAGAATGGAAAGAAGAAGTTAAAGGTGAGATGTGGTATATCGGTGACACTTATCATTATGCTATTGGCCAAGGTGACGCTTTAGTCACTCCTTTACATATTGCCGCCACTACTTCTGTTTTTGCTAACGGCGGAATTTTATACAAACCTCACTTATTAAGATCCATCAATAACGAGTACAACGAAGTTGTTCAGCATAATGAACCTGAAGTCTTGAACAAAGATTTTCTTAACTCTTATAATGTCCAAGTAGTTAAAGAAGGAATGGGACAAGCCGTGGCTTCTGGATCTAGCCAAATGATGCAATCTTTACCTGTTTCTTCTGGTGGAAAAACCGGGACTGCTCAAGCCCCTGGCACAGACCGAACTCATTCTTGGTTTACTTGCTTTGCTCCATACGATAGCCCTGAAATTGTCATCACTGTTTTAGTTGAAGAAGCTGGCGGCGGTACCGACGCTGCCCTGCCAGTTGCTCGAGAAATGCTAAATTATTATTACACTCGATAATCCCTCCTCTCCCCCCGCCCTCTCCACCTCCGTGGAGAGGGAGCTTTTTTATATTGACAAAATACCCATTTTCTTATAACCTAACCGCGTAAAAGAGGAAGGCTTCCGAGCCTCTCTCTTTTCGTTCTTCAACCACCCGTCTCCTTCAGGGGGGACACATCCAACGGAGGCCTGTCACCATGCAGCCCACCATCAGCCCCGAAGCCCTCAACGCCTGGACCGACATCATCATCAACCACAGCATCGGAGGCGTCGAGCCCGGCCAGGTCATCATGATCCGCGGCGAATACGGCTGCTGGGATCTGATGAGCGCCCTTCAGGACAGGGTTCTCGAAGCCGGCGGCATCCCGGACATCTACCTCTGCCCGCCCGACCTGGAGCGCTCCCGCGTCTGGTCCGGCACCGCCGCTCGCATCCTGCCCCTCGAGACCCTCGAAGAAACCCCGGAGTACATGATCAAGCGCTGGGAGAGGGCCGACAAGTACATCGAAGTCCTGGGCTCGGAAGACCCCTCGCTCTACGCCGGACTCCCGGCCGAGAGGACTGCCGCGATCATGACCGCCTACAAGCGGCTCAGCGACATCCTCAAGGTCAAGCCCTGGACTCTGACCCTGTTCCCGACCCAGGGCTTCGCCGACATGGAAGGCATGGATCTTCAGGAGTACTCCGACTTCCTGGTCTCCGCAGCCACCATGGACCCCAACATCCTGGTCGAACCCCAGAAGACCCTCAAGCCGCTCTTCGACGAGGCCTCCCAGGTCACCATCGTCACCGAGCATCCGGATGGTCGCGAGCTCACCCTCACCATGAGCATCGCTCAGGGCAAGGGCTACATGTGCACCGGCGAGAAGAACTGGATCGACGGCGAGATCTTCACCAGCCCCGACGCCAACACGGTCGAAGGCGAGATCTTCGTCGACCTGCCCGTCCACTTCTCCGGCACCGACATCCAGGGCATCTACCTGCGCTTCGTGGACGGCAAGATCGTGGAGTACAAGGCCGATCAGGGCATGGACGAGCTCACCTCGATCATCGAGACCGACGAGGGCTCCCATCGTCTGGGTGAGATCGCCCTGGGCATGAACCCCCACATCAAGCGCGTCCTCAAGCACCCCCTGTTCGTGGAGAAGGTCGGCGGCACCCTGCACATCGCCATCGGAGAAAGCTACACCTACTCCTTCGTCGGCGACGACGAGAGCGCGGAAGCCAAGGCCCGCATCAAGCAGCTCAAGGATGAGGGCGTGTACAACGACTCCAAGCAGCACGTGGACGTGGTGATCGACTTCCGCCCCGGCGGCTGCGGCAAGCGCGTGTTCTTCGACCAGCAGGAGATCGTGGTCCGCGACGGCATCTGGGTCCCGGCCTAGCTGCTGACCCCTAGAACAAGAACGAACGCTTAGCGCCACACCTGGCGCGCCCCAAGTCCCTGGGACCCCTGTACTTCGGTACAACCCCAGGGCGCTTTTTTTATATTTGACATTATTCTTATTTATAGTAAGGTACTATCACAACCTACAAGGAGGCCCCATGCCCACCGTCACGCACTCCCTCAGCATCACCGCCAAGCCTCAGATCTACAAGTCCGAGTCCGGCATGCTGACTCTGGTCACTGTTGTCTTCACCAGCAACCAGTCCGACCCGACCAACGACTCAGCCGAGGACTGGCACCCCAGCTACTACGCTGGCGCAGACGTGGTCATCCAGTGCTACCCCGAGTTCCGGGTCATCAGCTTCGAGGGCAACGCTAGTCAGACCACCCTGGTCCTGGCCACGGAATCCCAAGATTCGTCCGCCCTCCGACGCTTCCAGCAAAAGGTCTACCAGATCATCCGCGATCACGACGGCGTCACCCCCGAGGTACAGGCACAGAGACACGCCGGATCCATCGAAGAACACCCTGGCCTGAAGGAAGCCGCCAAGTTCATCATCATGATCCACCGCGTCTTCCCCATGACCACGCACCGCGGTCCGGACGCCCAACACCGCGTCTTCAGCAAGGTCCCGGAACTGCCGCGCCCCGACCTGGTCAGCCTCGAGCTGGTGAGCTACCACCCCCAGATCGAGAAAGCCAACCCGGTCAGCCGCCAACTCCGACGCCAGATCAGACTCATCGAGCCCCCCAGACACGATCAGATGCAGTTCGAAGTTCGCACCTTCTACAGCGGTCGCTTCTAGCCCAAGCCCTCGCCTCGTACCCTCACGGTACTTGGCCTGGGCGCTTTTTTTATATTTGACATTATTATTATTTATAGTAAGGTATGACCACAACCCACAAGGAGGCTTCATGCCCTACATCGTTCGTTCCATCCGCATTCCCAACCAGCCCGAGACTCTTCAGTCCGAAAGTGGTCTCACCCTGGTCACCATCGTCTTCACCGGCTCCTGGCACCGAGTCTCCCCCGAAGACCCCTGGAACTTCAAGCGCGACTACTACATGGCCGCCGACGTCGTGGTCCAGTGCCACCCCGACTACCAGGTCGTCAGCTTCGAGACCGAACCCAACCAGACCACCCTGGTCCTGGCTGGCCCTACCGGATCCTCGGGCATCCGCCGTCTTCGCCGCCAGATCGAGCAGATTTCCCAAGATCACCAGGGCATCAACTACCACATCGATGACAAGGACACAACTGGATCCATCGATGTCAACCCCGGCCTGTGGCGAGCCTGCCAGTTCATCCAGATGGCTCACCGCGTCTTCCCCATGACCACCCACCGTGGTCCAGACGGCCAGCACCGAGTCTTCGCCGAAGCTCCAGAGCTAGTTCGCGACGGAGAACAAGCCTGGGTCAAGCTGGTGAGCTACCACCCCCGGATCGAAGAATCCAACCCGGTCAGCCGCCAGGTCATCCGCCACATCTGGCTCCTGTACCCCGAACGCCGAGGAATCAATATCCAGACCCTCTACGGCAGCCACCCCTAGACCAAGCCCTCGCCTCGTACTTCGATACTTGGCCTGGGCGCTTTTTTTATTAGGGGTTGACACAAATAGCAATCTATATTAAGATGAGTAATACCAATTCTTAAAAAGCGTTTTACACCTTTAAATAAACTTTAAATTAAAATTACAAATAACTACAAAATCGTTAGCTGGTATTGTATTAATCAAAAAAATAAGTAAAGACGAGGCATGCCTCGTCTCAACACAACTATATGACAGCCGATACAACCTACGTTACTGCTGAAGGTCTAAAAAGACTAGAACAGGAGTTAAACGAACTAAAAACAACCAAAAGAAAGGAAATCGCCGAACGTATTAAAGAAGCTAAAGAACTAGGTGATTTATCTGAAAACGCCGAATATCAAGAAGCTAAAGACGAACAAGGCTTTATTGAACGACGCATCATGGAATTAGACAACCTGATTCTTAATGTTGAAGTTATTAAAAAAACCAAAAAAGGCGGCGCAGTTCAAGTAGGTTCTACCATCAAGGTTAAAAACGAAAAAATGGGTAAAGATTTCACTTATACTATTGTTGGCTCTTCTGAGGCAAATCCTAGTGAAGGAAAAATCTCTAATGCCTCTCCAATGGGCCAATCTTTCCTAGGCGCTAAAAAAGGCGACACCGTTGATGTTCAAGTTCCAGCCGGAGTCATGAAATTCGAAATTTTATCTGTTGAGTAATACAACTTCTATATATCAATAACCGTGGGGCCCTGTACCCGCGGTTTTTTGTTGCAAGGGCTTTATTTTTTTTATGTTTTATGTTAAAATCACCTCATAAATCACAAACTAATTTTTATTCTATGAGTCAAACTGAACAACAAATGAGGCTGGATAAGCTAAAAAAATTAAAAGAAGAGGGAACTAATCCTTATCCTTCTAAGGGAACTCAAACTCATTTTGCTAAAAACATTTTAGATGAATTCGATAAACTAGAAGGTCAAGACCTAATCCTGGCTGGACGCTTAATGATTTTAAGATCTTTTGGTAAATTAGCCTTTGGCAAACTTCAAGACAAAACCGGAACCATTCAACTAGTTTTTGAAAACCAAAACCTTAAAAAAATAGACAGTGGCGACATTATTGAAATTCACGGACAAACTTTTGTTACTAAAAAAGGTGAAAACTCTGTTTTAGTAGAAAACTTTAAATTATTATCTAAAGCCTTAGAACCTTTACCAGAAAAATGGCACGGCATCAAAGACGAAGAAACTAGATATCGAAAACGCTATTTAGACATAGCTATGAACCCTGAGCTTCAAGAAATGTTTCGTAAAAAAACTATTTTCTGGCAAACCATGCGTCAATTTTTAATTGATAACAATTTCCAAGAAGTAGAAACCCCTGTCTTAGAAGCTACTCCTGGCGGCGCCGACGCTGAACCATTTACCACTCATCACAACGCCTTAGACATCGACCTTTACCTCCGCATCTCTATGGGCGAACTTTGGCAAAAACGTTTAATGGTCGCTGGCCTAGAACGAACTTTTGAAATCGGCCGCCAATTTAGAAACGAAGGCATCGATGCTGAACACCTTCAAGACTATACCCAAATGGAGTTCTACATGGCTTATGCTAATTACGAAGATGGCATGAAGCTAACTGAAGAATTATATAAAAAAGTACTTGGAGAAACTTTTGGCACTCTTAAATTTAAAATCAAAGGCTTTGATGTGGATCTAGATCAAGAGTGGGGGATAATTGATTACAAAGCCGCCATCCAAGAAAAATTTGATATCGATATTTTAAAAGCTACTGATAAAGAAATAAAAGCTAAGTGCTTAGACCAAGATATTATTGGTCGTGGCCGAATGATCGATCACTTATGGAAACAAATTAGAAAAGAAATCGCTGGACCAGCCTTCTTAATTAATCATCCAGTTGAAGTTTCACCTTTAGCTAAACGAAAAGAAGATAACCCAGAATTAGTTGAACGTTTCCAAATTATTATTGCTGGCTCTGAGCTTGGTAATGGCTACTCCGAGTTAAACGACCCCATTGATCAAGAATCACGATTTGAAGAACAAGCTAAACTTCGTGAAGCTGGAGACGCCGAAGCCCAAATGCACGATGAAGAATTTGTCGAAGCCTTAAAACACGCTATGCCTCCAACTTGCGGATTTGGACTTTCCGAACGTGTCTTTGCTTTCTTTGTGGATAAACCAGTTCGTGAATGTGTTTTATTTCCATTGCTTAGACCTAAAAAAAA
>CAZNEH010000003.1:0-7387 GCA_964572175.1 uncultured Gammaproteobacteria bacterium | reverse complement strand
TGGATAAACCAGTTCGTGAATGTGTTTTATTTCCATTGCTTAGACCTAAAAAAAATCAAAACATAAAAAAACAAGCAGAACCCATAAAGACAGAACACTGTTCTGTCCCTCCTAGAGAAAACGCCCTAGAATTATTAAAACAACACGTTAAAGACCCAGCTAATATAAATCACTCCTTAGAAGCTGAAGTAGTAATGCGTGGATTAGCTAAAAATTTAGGAGAAGACGAAGAACTCTGGGGAATCACCGGCCTTTTACATGATTTAGATTGGGAAGAAACTGGCGAAGAAAATCCAAAAGAACACGGCGTAAAATGC
Source organism: uncultured Gammaproteobacteria bacterium (assembly GCA_964572175.1). Classification (GTDB taxonomy): domain Bacteria; phylum Patescibacteriota; class Patescibacteriia; order UBA9570; family CAZNEH01; genus CAZNEH01. The sequence continues at coordinate 7,070 of CAZNEH010000003.1, read as the reverse complement.
TTAGAATATTTAGCTGACTATCCAGAAGAATTAAAACAAGCTATTCAAGCTCATAACTACAATGATAATAATACTCAAGAACCATCTACCAAATTAGATTACGCCTTACGAGCTGGAGAAACAGTTACTGGCTTAATCTATGCCTGTGCCTTAGTCCGTCCCGACAAAAAACTAGCTTCTGTAAAAGTTAAATCTCTGAAAAAGAAAATGAAAGACAAGTCATTTGCCGCTAAAGTAAATCGTGACACTATTAAGGAATGCGAAAAACTTGGTTTAGAAGTAGATGAGTTTTTACAAATCTCTTTAGAGTCCATGCAATCAATCGCTGACGAAATCGGTTTATGAAGCTCCTAATCGGCTCTCATAATGTCGCTAAAATAAAATATTATTCCCAGTACCTTAAAGATACTGCTAACATAGTTACTCTTGAAGAATTAGGTATTACCGATGACCCTGAAGAAACAGAAGACACCCTAGAAGGAAACGCTCTTTTAAAAGCTAAGTACTTTTACGATTTAACTGGAATCACCACCTTATCTGAAGACGGAGGATTCTATATCGACGCTTTAAACGGAGAGCCAGGAATCAACACTCGCCGATGGATCGGTCGAAAAATGACTGACCAAGAAATGATAGACGAAACAATGAAAAGAATGGAAGGTGTTCCTAAAGAAAAAAGAGCCGCTCAATTCAAACTAGTTACCACTATTTACGGACCCAAAGGAAGTAAAAATTTCTATGGCCAAACCCCTGGATTCATTTCTGAAAAACCATATCCTGAAATAGAAGCAGGCTTTCCTCATCGATCTACTTTCATCCTTCCAGAATATAATAAATTCTATATTGAATTATCAAAAGAAGAAAAAGAAAAATCAGACCACCGCATCCAAATAATCTCCGAAATTAAACAATATCTAAAGACTCTTAAAACTTAATACTTACAACTTAAAACTAAACATATGCTAGACATAAAAACAATTCGCGAAAACTTAGACCAAGTCAAAGAAAATACTAAGAACCGAAAAAAAGAAGTAGACTTTGATAAACTTTTAAAGTTAGACGACCAACGCAAAAAGTTACAACAAGACTTTGACCAAGCTCGAAGCGCCCAAAAAAAAGCCAAGAGCAAAGAAGAGGGAAGTAGCCTTAAAGAACAAGTTAAAAAACTAGAAGCTGAACAAAAACAAGTTAACCAAGAATTCAACGAACTTTTAGGCAAAGTCCCAAACTTGAGCCATCCAGACGTTCCTGTCGGCCCAGACGAATCTGGCAATAAAGTTTTACGTAAAAATAAAGAACCTCAAGAACTAGGTTTTAAACCCAAAGATCACATGGAACTAGGGGAGTCTCTTGGTTTAATTGATACTGAAAAAGCCAGTAAAATTTCTGGAGCTCGTTTTAATTATTTATTCGGCGACTTAGTTCGATTACAATTTGCTTTATTAAATTACACCTTCGACACTTTAGGAAACCAAAAACTAATTTCTAAGTTAGCTAAACAAGTTGGCAGCCCATCAGACAAACCATTTTTACCAGTTCTTCCACCGGCTATTGTAAAAGCAGACATCCTTAAAAAAATGGACCGCTTTGACCCAATCGAAGACAAATATCATATTAAAGAAGACGACCAAGTTTTTGCTGGCTCAGCTGAGCACGCCATGGGACCGCTTCACATGAAAGAAACTCTAAGTGCTGAAGACTTACCTATTAGATATGTCGGATACTCAACTGCGTTTAGAAGAGAAGCCGGTACTTACGGCAAAGACACTAACGGCATTTTACGCCGCCATCAATTCGACAAAATAGAAATCGAATGTTTTACTGCTGCTGAAAATGGAGAGTCTGAACAAGACTTAATCGTGGCTTTACAAGAACACATGATGAACGAGCTAGACCTACCTTACCAAGTTATGGCTATTTGTACTGGCGACATGGGCAAACCAGATTACCGCCAAATCGATTTAGAAACTTATATGCCAGGACAGGGGAAATACCGCGAAACCCATACCTCTGATTATATGACCAACTATCAAGCTCGTCGCTTAAACATCAAGTACAAAACTAAAGAAGGGGAGAAAAAGTTTGTCCACATGAACGACGCTACTGCTTTTGCCATGGGCCGCATCCTTATCGCTATTATCGAAAACTACCAACAAAAAGATGGAACTATTAATGTTCCAAAAGTCTTACAAAAATATACAAATTTCAAAAAGATAAAAAAATAGCCAGGCCCTGCATCATCCTGCAGAACCCAGCTTCGCCGTCTCGTTCCAGTCCTAGAAGTCCTGGATCTTGATCGGCTCTTCGTAGGCGACGACCTTGGCGTCGTCATCTTTGCGCACCAGGGACTCGAGAACGATCTTGATCTCCCTCTTGAGACTTCGACGCGGATTAGCAGTCAGCGCTCCCACCAAGGGACGCCTCCTCACATCGACTCCGAACCCACCCCAGTAGCTCTCCTTCTCCGGCGAGCGAAACTTGTGCATGGAGATATCCACGAAAGCGATGTAGGTGTTGTTGACCTCGCGAGCCACAATCACCCCAGGAGCCACTTCCCAGAGTTCCGTGACCCCGGTGATCAAGCTCTTGGCCCAATCCTTGACCTGCTCGATGAAACCACCAGACATTGTCCACCTCGAATTGTGAGAGTTGCTTAATAAGTTAACCAGAAATATACTTTCTAGTCAACAGAGGATTAATCCGAGTAACGACCTCGTAATTAATCGTACCAATATGTTTAGCCAACTCTTCAGCTGGCATATTTTTTCCTAATAAAATAACTTCGTCCCCAGGCTTCACTCCCTTAACTTTAGATACATCAATCATCGTCAAATTCATACACACTCGGCCTAAAACTGGGCACCTCTTCCCACGCACAAAAACGGCCCCAGAATTGCCTAATTTACGATCATAGCCTTCGTTATACCCAACCGGTAAAACAGCCATTTTAAGCCGTTTTTTAGCCAAATAAGTGCATCCATACCCTATCATCGCATCCTTGGGTACATCCTTTACTTGAATTACCTTAGTTTTCCAAGTTAACACCGGTTTTAAGCTAATATTTTTAGCTTTTACTCGAGAAAAATCAGACGGCCATAAACCATATAAACTTAATCCTAACCTCATTCCATCAAGCACTGTTTGCGGATTACTCATTGCTGCGGCTGAACAAGCAGAGTGATACATAGCCTTAACTCCCATTTTCTCCAACTTATTTTTAACCTCTAATAACTTTTTAGTTTGCTGACGAGTAAACTCATTATCTTCTTCTGAATTTGCATAATGAGTAAACACTCCAGCTATCTTTAGATTTTTCATCTTTAAAACTTTCTCCACTAAAATCATAAACTCTTTTTCATGAAGCCCTAATCGAGAAGTTCCAGTGTCCAACTTAAGATGAACCTTAATATTTTTCTTTAAACTATTTAAAAACTTAGCCTGAGTTAAATCATAAACCACAAACTCTGCCTTGCCCGCCAAAGCTTTAGCGTCGGCGGGTTGCCAATAACTTAAGATTATAATAGGAGAGTTGATCTTGTTTTTTCTCAGTTCGACTGCTTCAGATCCACTAGCCACAGCTAGTTTATCGGCCAATTTACTCTGAACAATTTTTTTACTCACCTCTACCATTCCGTGGCCATAAGCATTAGCCTTAACCACTGGCATTAAAACTTTGTCATCACCAATAAGACGACGAAATTGTCGCAAATTATGAACTAAATTCTTGGTATTAATTTCTACCCACGTAGTTGGATTGCCCATGTAATAATTTTATCTAATAATTCAGGGAACTCAATTCCTCCAGCCTTAGCTGCTTCTGGAAGAAGGCTCACATCTGTCATTCCTGGAATTGTATTAACTTCTATAAAATAGGGAACACCCTCTTCAGACACCATAAAATCGACCCGACTCATTCCTTGGCACCCTAAAATCTGATAAACCCGCACCGCAGTTTCTTGCATTTTTGTTTTTAGCTCCTCATCAATTTCTGCTGGGCAAATATGAGTAGACCCACCTTCTTCGTACTTAGCTTTGTAATCATAAAACTTTGAAACATTTGCTTTAATTTCTGTTACTGGCAACACTTGTGGATTATTATTAGGACCAATTACTCCCACAGTAAACTCTCGTCCTTTAATAAACTCTTCGATCATTATAACCTCAGACTCTTTAAAAGCATTTAAAATTCCATCTTTAAATTCTTCAGCTGATTCTGGAATACTAATTCCCACTGAAGACCCGGCATCAACTGGCTTAACTACACAAGGAAACTGACTAACCACCTGATCACCACGCTTAACAATTTCAAATTCAGGAGTCACAATTCCATGATCTTTTACTACTTGTTTAGTTTTTACTTTATCTAAAGTCAAAGCAGAACATAATACCCCACAACCAGTGTAGGGGACATGCAAGAGCTCTAATAATCCTTGAATAGTTCCATCTTCCCCATATTTACCATGTAACACTGGAAAAACTACATCTATTTTCTTCTCCTCAATATCTTTAATTAACTTTAAAATATCATCCTTGGGGTCATACTCTAAAACTTCATATTTATCTTTCGGTATATGTTCGGTTACTTTAGAACCAGACACCAAGGAAACCTCTCTTTCGGAAGACTCTCCACCCTTTAAAACCGCTACTTTTATCTTGTTCATAAACTTGAAAATAACTGGGTAAAATAATATTTATTATTAATTACGGAAATTCCTATTCCGCTAGTTTCAAAATAAGTTCGTTCAATATTTTCTCGATGCCCCGCGCTATTTAGCCAACCTTCAACAATAGAGTAGGCCATCTCATCTCGCGCTGTAGCCCAAGCCACATTTTCTCCCACGCTCACAGTCTTACCAATAATTTCCGCTACTGCATCAGCTCGATCTTGAAAGCCATCATGTCCAAAATCAACTATTCCTTCCGCCATGTCACTGCTATGACTTCGTGCTACATCAGAAATATCACTGCTATGCGCTAGTGAATCAAGCCCCATAGATTCTCGATGACTATTAACTAAACGATTAATATCATCTTCTAAATCTTCAATTTCCGCTGGCACCACACTACTATCAGCAGAGCCAATATCTATAGTATATAAATCTGTATTACTAATTCCCAAGCCCAGATTACGCATTATTTCAAAAGCATCATCAGGCCTTCCTAAATAATAACGCCGATTATCACCTGGATAAACATACCAAGCTTCGCCGCTTTGCTCTACTTGTAAAAGTATTTTACCTCTTACTGTATTCATTAATCCTGCCTCACCATCCCAGCTAGTGCTAGAAATTGGAATTCGCGCTAGATCAGCATCTGTAATTCCTAAGCCAAGTTCTCGCATAATCTCAAAAGCATCTGCTGGCCGCCCTAAATAATAACGCTGCAAATCAGTAGGGTAGATATACCAAGCTTCACCGCTTTCCTCAACCTGTAGGGTAATATACCCGCTAACATTTTGCGACACTTGAGCCTGAGTAAGCCCAGGAACAAGCACGAAAAATAAAACAAATAATAATAATTTAAAGTTTTTCATAATACTTGGATAATACCACGAAATATGCTATAATTCAAGCATGCAGAACCCATTTGCTAAATTTTTATCGTCTGACAAGGAAAAGGAATTACAAGCCATCAGACAAGCCCGTAGACAAAGGATAGAGGACGACCGTCCTAAGGCTTTGCGTACCCGCTTAAATAACCCTTATTTTCAACGTGAAGAAACTCCTAGAATAGACAAAGACTTTAAAAAATGGTTTTTAAATGGCGAGGGCTGGGTTTACGCTGGGATAATAATTATTATCTTTGGCGCCTTAGGCTATCTAGCCTTTGGTAGTGGTTTTTTAACTGTTAATAATATTCAAATCCAAGGCACAGAAAATTTAAGCCAAGAAGAAATTCAAGGCCTTGCTCAAGAAACCCTTGATTCTAAATTTTTAAAGCTTATTCCTTTGAATAATTATTTAACTTTTAGACCAGTTAAAGTAGAAGCCGCTATCTACGACAATCTAGAAAACCAATTTGCCTTAGAAAGCCTAGAAGTAGCTAAAAAATTCCCTCATACCGTAGAAATAAGCATTAAAGAGCGTGTTCCTGGCTTAACCTGGGTAGCAGATAAAAATGAATTTTACTATATAGACCCAGAAGGCGTTATTTCTCAATCTATTCCTGCTGAAGAAGATCTTGATGAAAACTACCCTAAAATATACGACCCTAATAAAGTAGAAGTTGAGCTAGACCAACAAGTTGTTTCTGAAGAGTTGGTAAATTTTGTTTTACAAGTAGAAAATAAACTACCTCAAGAAACCCATTTAGAAATAGAGTCTTATAATATTCCTCAAATCCAATGCCAAGAAAAAGAATATATTATGGAACGTGTTTTTGCTGAAGAAATTGCTGGTGAAGAAAACCTAGAAACTAAAAATAAAAAGAAAGATATTCAAGAAAAATTTAAATCCGGAGAAATCGACGTAGATGAAAGCTTAGAGTTATTAGAAAATATTAATAATCAAGACCCCGAGTCTCCTGACGAGGGCAATAAAAAAGAGGATAAACCAGAGGCTGTAGTCTGGGACGTAGTTTATAATCCTGTAGATTGCGACTTTGTAGCCATTAACTCTGAGATCAATATTACCACTACTGAGGGCTTTGAAATCTATTGTGACAGCAAATTAGACCTAGATATGCAGATAAACAATTTAAACTCTGTTTTAAACGAAAAGATTGACGATTCTGCTCAAATCAACTATATTGACTTGAGATTCCCAGATCGAGTATATTATAAATAACTAATAAAATTTTATGCAGCAATATACTAAAAAATTAATGGAGTATTTCCGAAACCCAAAAAACATGGGTTCTCTTGATAAACCCGATGGAGTAGGAGAGGTTGGAAACCCAGTTTGTGGCGACATCATGAAAATTTACCTAGATGTAGAAGGGGACATCATTAAAGATATAAAATTCGAAACCCTTGGCTGCCCTGCTGCCATTGGAACTTCTTCTATGATCACAAACCTAGCTAAAGGCAAAAGTCTTAATGAGGCTTATAATATCAGTAATCAAGACGTAGC
>CAZNEH010000002.1:0-68711 GCA_964572175.1 uncultured Gammaproteobacteria bacterium | reverse complement strand
AGGGGCGGATTTAGTTTGGGGACATCATCCCCATGTAGTTCAAACTATTGAAGAATATAACGGGGGGCATATTTATTATTCTTTAGGTAATTTGATTTTTGATCAAGCTTGGAGCGTGCCCACTACAGAGGGATTGGTAATAGAGATTATTTTTGAACCTAAGAAAACTTTAAAGTTTAAAGAAATAAAAAATCATCCTGTTAAAATAGACAAAAACTTCCAACCTAGATGGATGGAAGAAGATGAAAGTAAGGCTGTATATGAAAGACTTCAAATAAGTCAGTCCTACCCCTAAAGAGGTAGGACATTAATTTACTTTTTAATGTCCCTCGGCTTTAGTCGGGGGACTGACATAAATTAACTATGATGAAAGACGGTGACGTCGCCTTCTTTAAAGGTGTAGTCTTTGCCCTCCATGCGGATTTGCCCAGCATCACGAGCCGCTAACCAAGAACCAGCATCTAATAAGTCTTGAAAATTAATTACTTCGGCCCGAATAAATTTTTCTTCAAAGTCGGTATGAATAACTCCGGCAGCTTGTGGAGCAGTAGCTCCTTTTTTGATTGTCCAAGCTCTGGTTTCTTTTTCACCAGTAGTATAAAAAGACATTAAATCTAAAACTTTATAAGCTTTTTGAATAAGTTGGTTTAAGCCACTTTTTTCTAAGCCTAATTCTTGCAACATTTCTGTAGCCTCGGCTTCGGTCATCTCTGCTAACTCGGATTCTAATTTAGCGCAGATATTGATACCGTCTGATTTATCAGTCACCTCTTCTTCATCAACATTATAAATAATTAATTGCGGCTTAGCGGTTAATAAGTTTAATGGTTTTAAAAGTAATAACTCTTCTTCAGTAAATTCGTGTTGATTAACTAGTTCATTGCTGGTTAAAATATTTTGAACTCTTTCTAATAGATTATGTTCTCTAATTAATTCTTTGTCACCGGTTTTAACTCCGTCTTTAGTTTTTTTAAGACGATTTTCTACTTGAACTAAATCAGCTAGCATTAATTCTAGGTTGATCACTTCTTGATCTGAGGCAGGGTTAACTTCTCCATGAACATGAACTACATCTGGATCGTTAAAACGGCGAACCACTTGGGCGATCGCGTCTACTTCTCTAATATTGCTTAAAAATTTATTACCTAGACCCTCTCCTTTAGAAGCGCCCTTAACTAACCCAGCGATGTCGACAAATTCAACAACTGCGGGAACCCTGGTTTCAGTTTTAGACATTTCTGAAAGCTGGTCTACTACTTTATCAGGTACAGGAACTACGCCTACATTAGGGTCGATTGTACAAAAAGGGTAATTCGAAGCTTCGACCTGCTGACGAGTCAGGGCCTTGAATAAAGTAGATTTTCCAACGTTGGGTAAACCAACTAAACCGATTTGTAATGACATATGAATATATACTAATGAATTTAATGGTTTTTGTCTAGGGTTGTTGACTTTTTTTGTTATTTCCTTAAGATATAATCACACCCACAGACCGGGAGGTCACCTATGAGTGCACGTGCATCTGCGCGACACGAACGCTACGTCATCACCACCTGCCAAAGGCTGGCCAGGAGCAACCCGGGGGGCACCCAGGCCAACGCGGCTCGTTCGCTGATCGCCCGAGGCACCCCCTCCCGCATCAAGCCGATGCACGAGTGGAGCGATCTCCTGGACCGTCAACAGAACCACAACGGTCCGGCGAAGCCGCCGCCAGGGCAAGCCCGCAAGGAACGTCGGAAGGCGAACGTCAAGCCGAGCTGGGCTGAGAAGACCTGGGTCTGCAGCTGTGGCAAGGGGGTCCCCAAGGGTAGGGACTACTGCTGGAACTGTCAGACGCACATCAGCAAGAGCTGGGTTCGTTGGTACTAGCGCCCCAGAACACCGCCGCCGTCAGGGCCAGCGGGAGTCGACACCGACTCTCGCCAGGCCTTGACTTTTTTTTGTTTTCACGGCCTTTGATGATCTAGACCTTTACTGACCTAGGCAAGCTAGGTCACAACAGCCCTGTTTAAAATAGTTTTAATAAAATTCATCTTTATAAAATAAACCTGGATATTTTTTATCTTTATCCCAATAATCATGCTTGACTTGATTATTTTCTATATACTCAAAATAACCCTGTAATTCTCCTTGTTCCCTAACGATTCTGTCGTAGTATCCTTTTTGCCAAAATTTTTTATATTGAATTAAATTGTTTTGGATTAACTCAGTAGTGATTTTTGATTTTAATTTTCGAATGACTTCGCTTAAGTGGATGTCATTGTTTTTATGAATTAAAAAATGAATATGATTGGGTAAAATATTTTCTATTATTAAATTAAATAGCCCTTGATCCTGGAAATAGAAAAAATTCTGAACAATAATCTGTCTAATATCTTTTACAATAAAAGAATAATGATACTTAGAATGAAGAGTTATTAGATAAACTCTTTTATTTCTGTAATCATATTCCTTTAATCTAGTTGCTTTTTTACGTTGATGAACTTTTTTATACATAAAAAGACGTCGTTTATTAGAAGACGTCTATTTTCATAATTATTATAGCATAATTATTTATATCCAGTACAATCTATAACCTGCTGTTGTGACCTGCCTTGCGCAGGTCATCAAGGGGTTGACATTTTCGGTATTTCGCGTAAGATGGGACCACAACCAGAGGCGTTTCATCCTGAACCGCCCTGGCAAGCCCAAAGCGCCACGGGAGGAATACCATGGCACAGAAGATCGACCACTCCGACCGCGTCAAGACCCTCATCGCCGAGAACCTGGGCGTCAGCCTCGAGGAGGTCCGTGACGACGCGGCCTTCATCGACGAGCTGGGCGCCGACAGCCTGGACATCGTCGAGCTGGTGATGAGCGTCGAGAAGGAGTTCGACATCGAGATCCCGGACGAGGACGCCGAGGACATGTCCACGGTCCAGGACGTCCTCGACTACGTCCACGACCACGCCTAGGAGGTGAGCATGCCACAACGGAGCATCGCCGATCGCGTCAAGGAACTGATCGCCGAGATCCTGATCATAGACCTGTGGCAGGTTCGTGATGATGCAGATCTGTCCAATGACCTAGCGATGGACAGCTCTGATCTCCTGGAACTGACCTCAGCCATCGAAAGGGAACTCGACGTGATGATCCCATCTGAAGACATCTTTGGAATGAACACGGTCCAAGATGTCATCGACTGCGTCGAGAGCTAGCCCCCTCATCCGGGGCGACAAGGCAGGTTGAGGAGAGCCCCCCGTGAACTCTCCCAACCTTGCCTCTTTTTTTATTTATTGATAGGGTTAAAATAGAATCTCAACCAACACGGAGACATCATGCAACCAACTCGAACGACGTGTGCGGACAACCTTGACCAGACGCTGGAAAACAAGGTCTGCCTGGCCGTGTCCAAGGTCTTCCAGGTAGATCGGGACGCACTCAGTCCGGAGACTGAGTTCATCGATCTAGGACTGGACAGCATCCGGACTGTGGACCTGATCGCGGCGCTGGAGAAGGAGCTCCTGATCCAGATCGGCCAGTTCGACCTGGTCGGCGTGGAGACCGTCGGCGCCCTGGTCCAGTGGGTCAAGAACAAGTTCACCGGACGTCCCGCCAAAGAGATGAGCTTCGGCACTCCCCTACCTCCCAGAACCTGGAAGTGCAGCTGCGGCGAGAGAGCCGAACAAGGAAAAAGCTGTCGCTGCGGCAACGGACCCATAAGAACTACTGGGAAACGACTCCCCTAAGGAGCAACCTCCCTCCCTGAGCAAGGTTTTGCGAGAGACCCCAAGTGGACTTTCGCGGCCTTGCCTCTTTTTTTTGGCCATGATAGGGTAAAAATGAATTCCAAACGGTACGGAGGTACCCCATGAAGAGCCGCGAAGAGTGTCTGGAGATCCTGCGTCAGCACGCAATCGCCCACAGCCTGATCGACGACAGCGACGAGTTCACTGAGGACACGAATCTCGATTCCCTGCTCGATGACTTCGAAGGAGACTTCGACGACATCTCCTACGACGTCGAGAGCGAACTGGAGCTCGAGCTGGATGAGGGCCGAGAGGATGACCCGGCCACACCTGGAGAGTGGCTCGACTGGATCATGCCCCTGATCCTGAAAGACCACATCAAGGGGATCATGTGCCGGGTCTGGGACGTCAACTCCGCTGCCCTGACAGACGACGATCGACTCCTGACAGGAGAGGGAGAAGGAGATGATCTGGATGTCTGTCCTAAGGGGCTGGCCAAAGCAGGCGTAGCCTGCCGCACCGAGCTGGGCTTCGAGATCAACGAGGCAGCGGCGAACGCCCTGAGACAAGTCACTACGGTCGGAGAGTTCATCGCCTGGGTCGTAGCCCTGGCTCCCAACAAGGAGTAGCGACCTACGAGGTCGCCAGCGAGCAAGGTTTTGCGAGAGACCCTAGTGGACTTTCGCGGCCTTGCCTCTTTTTTTTGGCCATGATAGGCTAAAAATGAATCTCAAGTGGTACAGGAGGTACCCATGTCTGACAACCGTCAGTCCCTGTCTGAGTTCCTGCGCACTGCCTTCGACGGCAAGATGGAAGAAGACAAGCTGGTCGCCCTGATCGAAGAGGCAGAAGCGGCTGAAGAAGGAGCGGCCAGGGCCATGCAGATCATGAACCTGGGCAACCCTGCGAGCTGCGACCTGGTCGAGGAGGAGATGCTGGGAGCAATGATGGAAGAATTCCTAGAAGTTCCTCCGGAAGGAACTCTGGTCCCCATGGCCGTGCTCCTGCACTGCCAACTCTGCCCCGTGTGTCGAGAGAGCATCCTAGAGGAAGGAGAGAACATCCTGCCTGAGCTCTCGCCTGAGGAGCAGCGAGATCTGCAACAGCACCTCACCCTGCTTCGATGGGAAGAAGAGCTCGGTGACCCCTCTCAGGAAGAAGTCGACGCCATGCTCTATCCAGATGCGGCTGAAGAGCAGTAGGAAGAGGACAACGTCCGTGACTACTAGAAGTCACGAAGCACAGGCTCTGTGGAGTGATCCGTGGACCTGTGATTTTTTTTATGTTATAATTTTTTTATGTCAAAACTTCTAACAGGATTAAATAAGCCACAACAAGAGGCCGTGACCACAACCAAGGGTCCGGTTTTAGTTTTAGCTGGGGCAGGCAGTGGTAAGACCAGGGCTTTAACCCATCGGATCGCCTATCTTATTGCTGAAGAAAAAATTAAACCTTGGAATATCTTGGCGGTGACCTTTACTAATAAGGCGTCTAAGGAAATGCAAAGCCGAGTAAAAGAATTAATGTCTGGAAAAGTTGAGCACTGGCCAGCTATGGGAACTTTTCACTCTATTTGTGTTCGTCTACTTCGTAGAGAAATAGAGCCCTTAGGAATGAAAAACAGTTTTGTGATTTATGATTCTAATGATTCTTTGAATTTGATAAAAAAAGTAATGAAAGAGTTGAACCAGGATCCTAAAAAAATTAATCCTAAAGCAGTTCAAGTTCATATTTCTAATGCTAAGAACGAATTATTAGATTCAGATAGTTATGCTGGCTCAGATTTCTTTACTCAACAAGTAGAAAAGATTTATAAGGACTACCAAAAGAATTTAGAGCGTAACCAAGCCATGGACTTTGATGATTTAATCATGAAAACCGTAGTTTTGTTTAAGCAAGAAGAAAAGATTTTACAAAAATATCAAAAATTGTGGCAATATATTTTAATTGATGAGTATCAAGATACTAACGAAGCTCAATACCAACTAATCAGACTTTTAGGTGGAGAGAAGCCTAATTTATGCGTAGTTGGCGATGATTATCAAGCAATTTATGGCTTTCGAGGGGCTAATTATCAAAATATTTTAAATTTTGAAGATGATTATCCAAATACTAAGGTAGTAATGCTAGAACAAAACTATCGCTCAACTCAAACTATTTTAGATGCAGCCCAAACTATTATTGGCCAAAATAAAGGGCAAAAAGATAAGAAATTATGGACAGATAATGACGCTGGAGAAAAAATCACTATAGAAGAGGTACGTGATGAGGCTGGGGAGGGACAATTCATTGTTGATAGTATTTTAGGCTTAAAAGAAAAAGAACCAGAGAAAGACCCTGATGAGCTTGTTTATGAATATGAAGACGAAGAAAGCATTATTGATAAAATAATGAAAAGTTCTACCTTTAATAAAAGAAAGCGGGAAAATAAAGTTACTGATGCAATTCGCGAAAAAATTAAAAGGGTAGATTTGTCTAAGTATGTAGTCTTGTATCGAACTAATGCTCAGTCTAGAGCCATTGAAGAAGCATTTTTAAAGTATGGTGTCCCCTACAAGTTAATTGGCGGGATTCGCTTTTATGAAAGACGAGAAATTAAAGATATGATTTCTTATTTAAAGATGCTAGTTAATCCGGATGACTGGGTAGGCTTGGAAAGAATTGTAAATGCTCCGCCAAAAGGAATTGGTCCGGTGACCTGGCAAAAAATTGAACAAGCTGGAATCCAAAATAAAAAGAATTTCTTAGAAATAGAAGAAGCAGACTTAGGAGATATGAAACCTAAAGGAAAGTTAGCTTTTTTAACTTTTCAAACAACAATGAAAAATCTAGCGGAAGATATTAAAGAAAAAAAAGCAGAAGAAATTGTTGACATAGTAGCTGAAGAATCAGGGTATAAAAATTTTATTCAGGACGGGACTGAAGAAGGAGAAAGAAGATGGGAAAATATCCAGGAATTAAAAACTGCTTGTTTAAAATTTAGTAATTATAAGGGCGCTCAAGCTTTAGAATTATTCTTAGAAGAGATTGCTTTAATTCATGATCAAGATGAGGTTAAAGAAGATTTACCAGCTGTTCAAATGATGACCATTCATGCTGCTAAAGGTTTAGAATTTTCAAATGTCTTTTTAATAGGCATGGAAGAAGGACTATTTCCTCATAGTCGATGCTTGTTTGATCCAAAAGAAATGGAAGAAGAAAGAAGACTTTGTTATGTAGCCATGACTAGAGCTAAAAAGAAATTATATATTAGCTTTGCGAGTGAAAGAACTATTTATGGACAGACTCAAGTGAATGCTCCATCTAGATTTATAGACGAGTTGCCTCAAAACTTGGTGGAATAAAATAAATGTGTTATAATATTATTATTAAAATATAAATAAAATTCGGAGGACATGGCAAAAAAACAATATTCTTGTTCTAAGTGTAAAAAAAATCACCTAGTAACAAGCAAGATCGGCAAAAAGCATAAAGAATTTGCTGAAAAAGCGGTAACAAAAACAACCGCAACAAAAAAGAAAACAACTAAGAAGAAAAGCGTAACCAAGCCACATCTACCAGAATTACCTGATATTAATAAGGTAAAAGCAGTAGAAAAAGGATTTGGTTTTTTTAGTGGAATTTTAATTCTTGTTTTAGTTGCCTTTTTTGCAGCTTTAACTTTGTTCACTTTCCAACAATCTACTTTAGATGAGTTTAGACAGCAAGAAAGTTTAACTACCCAGCTAAAAAAGCGTTTATCTGATACTAAGTATTATACTGCTCAATTTACTGAGGGTGAGCTAGCTGTAGAAGGAGTTAAAAACTTACCTGAAAATGCTTGGACTGAAGATGGTAACTTTTACTATCGCCAAGAAGTTGATGGCGTAGAAAAAAGTTACTTATATAATGTAGCCACTGAAGAGAGCGCAGAACAAGAGATCCCAGAAGTAGAAGTAGTTGAAGAAGACGAAGAAGAGTTACCAGAAAATCAAACTCAAACTAAATTATATTCTCCAGACAAAAATAAAGTGGCCTTGATTACTCGAATTACTGAAGACGATAAAACTGTGACTACTTTGATGGTCCGAGATTTAGAAGAGGAAACCTCTACTGAGATTCTAACTGTAAACAATGAAGAGCAAATGGAAGTGACCTGGTCCCCTGACTCTGAGTACCTAATTTATAATTACGGTAAGCAGCTTTGGTTGGTCCGCGCAGATGGCGAACGCAATAGACAGTTAACAACTTATGTTCGTTCTTACTTACAACCTCGATGGTCTGAAGACGGAGAAAGTTTATTATACATTATTGATGGACGGATTTATATTTCAGAGTTAAAACTGAAAAACATTTTATCTAAAAAAGTAGATAAAAAAATAGCCCTAAGATAGTTGTTCTTTCCAATATAACAAAAAGATCCCGATTAGCGGGATCTTTTTTATTGAAATGGAATTGCGGTAAAAGGGGGCGAGGAAGCGGCACGTAGCTACTATCCCCGCGTGATGACCTCGATGCCGTGGTAGTTCTCCGGCTCGATGGTGATGTTGTGTTCTCCGGGAGTGGAGATGACCAGAAGATGGACAGAGAGAGTGCTTTGTCCTTTCCAGTCTCTGGACTGTTCGAGCCAGGCTTGGCACTGACAGCCATTGAACGTGACCCTGACCTCGCCGAGTGATTCGATGTCAGTGAGGAAGGCAACGTCTACGATGATGCGTCCTGGATATCGACGGACCTCCAGGAGACGATCGCGATCAAAGGCTTGACGAGTGGGCGGTTGTTGACCTTGATGGAATGGTTTCTGCAATTTCACCTCTCAATGCTGTGATTTGACCGATGAATTACCTTACCCTTTTTATTATAACACGTCAAGAATGGGTGTGGAAAACTTGACTTTTGTGCTAAATTATGATAAAATATAAGTACTATTAAATATTTTCATTAAAAATATGGCCTTTGAGTACACAGGCAAAGTAAATGCCCAGCCAAATGCGAAACCAAAAAATTATAAGGTTTCTAAATTTGAATTTGACACAGAAACTGGTAAACCAAAAAAAGTTGATGAGAGAATAAAACCAACTGAGGCTGCTGCCTGGGGTAAACAACCCCCTACTATGCCGGAACCAAAAGAATTACCAGATAGCGCTGTTCAGCCCCTAGAAGAAGAAAAGACTGAACTGACGGCTACAGAAAAATGGGAGCAATTAGATGAAATAACTAGAACAAAAGTACAGGAATATCATGAACAACATCAAAACCATGAATTAGAGGTACAAACACTTGAAGAGCAGCTAAGCATGGTGACTAAATTTTTTGATAAACGCTTAAAGAAGGCTCGACAAAAATTAGCGGATGCTAAAAGTAAGTTGGGACATACTAGATATAAAAATGCAGCGGCAATTTATGAAAAAATGCAAGCCGAGCAAGCAGCTCCGGAAGATAAAGAAGAAACAGTAAGAGAAATGATGGATCGCAGAGATCAATTAAAAAAAGAATTAGGAGAGATAAACTCTTCTTGGATGCGTCGTTTATTAAGGGCGGGAAAAGACAAGGCTAAGGAATTACAAGAAATAGAAAATAGACTTCAGCACCCGATGTATAGAACAAAAAAAATAGAACAGCCCGAGCCTGAACTAGAGCCTAAGGTAGAGACTCCGAGATATACAGAATATGATTATAAACAAAATTATTTAAGATTAGTTAGAGAAAAAGGACAAACTGAAGATGAAACGGAGCAAGATAAAATTGAAAGTCAAATAACAGCTATTAGAAAAGAGATGGCGATGCGAGACATGGAAGACCCAGAAGTAGCTTTTGCGCCTAAGCAAGAAGTAAAAACCTATACTATTCCAGAAGAAGTATTAGAACCAGCTAGAGAAGAGATTGTAAGGGCGGAAGAGGGACCAATACCAGAATCAGAAGAAATGAAGGTGGAAAGAAAAAGATTAGAAACATGGTTAGAAATAGCTGGTTTAGACCCAAATATGCTTAACGAATACTTAGATAGGGAGGTAGATGCTTTTGAAAAGATGGTATCTATAAAAATAAAAGAGACTTATAATTCTTCAAAGAAGCAGGCTTTCAGAGAAGTTCTTGGTTCTTGGGAAAATTATATTGATTTATTAATGAACAAGGAACCAAGAAATAAATTTATTACTGAGCCAAACAAAGAAGCATGGGGAGAGAAAATAGTAAAAGGAGAGCAGGAAGCTAAATTTAAATCTAAAATTGTAGAGGTGGTTAATAAATTACAACAACTACAATTTGATGATACTGTAAAAAAAATGCTTGGGGAAATTATAAATCATGTAGGAGATAATGCGCTAAAAAAAATAATTCCAGAATCTTACAATATTAGAGAAGAGATTTTAAAGCTAAGTACTCAGCTAAGTACAGAAGAATTTACTCAAGTAGCTAGTCTTTATAATGAATTGAGAAATCAATTAAAGCTATGGCAAGAAACTACAAAAAAAGCTAGTGGACCTAAGGTTGCAGAAAAAGAATTAGAAATTGTTAGCTCTCGAGAAATAAGAGCTGAAAGAGGACGGGTTTACGAAGTTCAGCACGGAGGAATTCCTAGACAAAAGACTAAATTACTGGAAAGAAGAGCTAAAAAAGAAGCAGCTAAGACAACTGAAGTAATAGAAGAGGAGGGGGTAACTATGTATATTAATGGAGACGATGTTTATTCTTTTGACCCTAACTTAGGAATTGGGATTATTGCCGATGGAACCACAGCCTCTTCATATGTGCCAGAGGGACAAGAAAATCCTTCTAGACAAATGGCCAGAATAGGAACCTTAGGCTTGGCTAAATTGTTTCAAGAGGCTCAGAGATTAAGCAACCCAGAAGAAAAAAAATCTTTAATAGAGAAAAACCTAGATGGATTAATCGATTCATTAATTGAAGGAAAGGCTAGCGCTGGAACGATGCTTTTGGGAACTCTTTATTTACCAGAAACTAATCAATTATTAGTAGTTGATATTGGAAATTGCCAGTTAGCTGCTAAACACGGAGGTAAATTTGTACCCTTAAAAACCCAAGCTACTAAAGAGGGCAAGGGAGAGCCTATTAAAATATTAAAAAACAAAGGGTGGGATAAGGCTAGAATTACTGATGAAAGAACGGAGGAAGAAAGGAGTCCTTATGTATATTTAATTGATCTAGATGAATATACTGACGAGCAAGGAGAATTAAGATTACTACTTGGATCTGATGGTTATGAAGAAAGTGCTGGAGAGGATTTAGCCACTGCTGGATCAAAATTAGTTGCTGAGGGGGTTTCTGGAGCAATAAAAAGAACTTCACCTAAAGATGATATTTCTATTGTAGACCTTCATATTCTAGTCAAAACACCTGGGCAACCCGTAGCGCAAACAGCTTAAATTTAACACTCAAATAATTTCAAAGGGGTCAAAGCTTGACCCCTTTTTAGTTTTGTGGTATGCTGGGAACCTAGTATATATAATTCAATAAAATCATGTCTAATAAAATCTCAATCAAGGGCGCTCGTGTTCACAATTTAAAAAATATTGATGTAGAAATTCCCCGTGACAAACTGGTAGTTGTTACTGGAATCTCTGGATCAGGAAAATCATCTTTAGCGTTTGATACTGTCTATGCTGAAGGTCAACGTAGATATGTGGAAAGTTTATCTGCCTATGCTAGGCAGTTTTTAGGTGTAATGGATAAACCAGACGTAGATCACATCACTGGTTTATCACCAGCGATTGCCATTGATCAAAAAACTACTACCAACAATCCTCGCTCTACTGTAGGAACTATGACTGAGATTTATGACTTATTTAGAATTTTATATGCTCGAGTAGGTGTCCCCCATTGTCCAGAATGCGGAGAAAAAATTTCTCGGCAAACTCCCAAGCAAATGGTGGATAAAATTTTAAAGATTAAAGCAGACACTCAATTTTTAGTAATCTCTCCATTAATTAAAGAACAAAAGGGGCAGCATAAAAAAACTATCGATGAAGCACGTAAAGCTGGTTACACCCATGTGCGGATCGATGGTCTTTTTTATACTATTAATGAAGCAGAAGACTTAAATTTAGATAAACATAAGCCTCACACCATAGAATTAGTAGTCGACAAGATGGTAACTGGTAAAAAGTTATCTAAACCTCGTTTAGAGGAATCTATAAAAACTGCCTTAGACCTAGCTAACGGCTCTGTAGTAATTCATAACTCTGATGAAGAACTAGATAAAGTTTATTCTGAACACTGGGTTTGCCCACATTGCCAAATCAGTTTACCAGAAATAGAGCCTAGAAATTTCTCCTTTAATAGTCCTCATGGGGCCTGCGGAGAATGCGCTGGATTAGGAACAAAATTAAAATTAGATGAGGGCTTAATTATGCCTAATAAAAAATTAGGCTTAGCTGAGGGAGCAATTCGACCTTGGTCTAGAAACTCTGCGCAACAAACATATTTAATGCGTTCTTTAGAAGCCATGGCTCAAGAAAATGGTTTTTCTACTCGCACTCCAGTAAAAGATTTAAAGAAAAAAGACTTAGAAAAAGTTTTATATGGCACTGGAGAACAACTTTATGATCTAAATAAGATTGGTGAGGTAAATAAAGGAAAACAAACTTGGGCTAAATACGAAGGAGTGGTCCCTAATTTAGAAAAACGCTACAAGGAAACTGATTCTGAGTATTTAAAATCTGAAATTGAACGATACATGCGGACTTACACTTGTCCGGTTTGCAAAGGATGTCGTTTAAAGGATGAATATTTAGCGGTAACTGTAGGAGAGAGAAATATTTCTGAAATTACTAGCATCTCTATTGATGAAACCGTAGAATTTTTCAAAAAATTAAAGCTAGGAGTTAGGGAACAAAAAATTGCTAGCCAACTAATGGAGGAAGTTAAAAAAAGATTAAGTTTTTTACAAGATGTGGGCTTGACTTATTTAAGTTTAAACCGCTCAGCTAATACTTTGGCTGGTGGAGAGTCTCAAAGAATTCGTTTAGCCACTCAAATGGGAGCAGCCCTAACTGGAGTAATTTATGTTTTAGATGAACCGTCTATTGGCCTTCACCAACGAGACAATCAAAGGCTATTAAAAACTTTAGAAAAGCTTCGTGACCTAGGAAACACTGTAATTGTGGTAGAGCATGACGAAGATACCATTAGAATTGCTGATTACGTAATTGATGTTGGCCCAGGAGCTGGTAAATATGGAGGGAAAATAGTGGCTAAAGGAACTTTACCGCAAATATTAAAAGATAAAAAATCTTTAACTGCGGCTTACTTATCTGGAAAAGAAAAAATTAAATGTCCTAAGGAATATCGCAAGGGTAATAAGAAGAAAATTACTATTAAACAGGCGGAGCAATTTAACTTGAAAAAAGTTAATGCGGAAATTCCATTAGGCTGCCTGGTTTGTGTAACTGGTGTTTCTGGATCTGGAAAATCTACCTTGATTACCGACATTTTAGCTAAGGCTTTGGCGGCCCACTTCCACGGAGCTAAGGATTTACCAGGAAAGCATAAGGAGATGAAGGGGCTGGAGAATTTAGATAAAATTATTCATATTGATCAAAGCCCGATTGGTCGAACTCCTCGATCTAATGCCGCGACTTATACTGGAGTATTTACTTATATTCGTGATTTATTTACCCAAGTTCCAGAAGCAAAGATGCGTGGATACAAAGCTGGTCACTTTTCCTTTAATGTTAAGGGCGGGCGCTGTGAAGCTTGCCAAGGTGATGGGGCTAAGAAAATTGCGATGCACTTTTTGCCTGATGTTTATGTAAAATGTGATCAATGCCATGGAAAACGCTTTAACCAAGAGGTTTTAGAAATTCATTATAAAGGAAAAACTATTGCTGATGTTTTAGATATGACTGTGGAAGAAGCTTTTTACTTTTTTGCTGATCAAACACCAATTAAAGAAAAACTTAAAACTTTGCGAGAGGTTGGCTTAGAATATATTTGCTTAGGCCAAAGCGCGACTACACTTTCTGGCGGTGAAGCACAAAGAGTTAAGCTGGCGACTGAGCTTTCTAGACGAGCCACTGGTAAAACTCTATATATTTTGGATGAGCCAACTACTGGCCTGCACTTCTTTGATGTTAAAAAATTATTAGATGTATTAAATAGACTTGTAGATAAAGGAAATAGCGTCTTAATCGTAGAGCATAACTTAGAAGTAGTTAAATGTGCGGACCATGTTATTGATATGGGGCCTGATGGTGGAGACAAGGGTGGGTACATCGTGGCTCAAGGAACACCTAAAGAAGTATCTAAAGTAAAAGAATCTTATACTGGGCAATATTTGAAAAAGCTTTTAAAATAGTCTCCTCTTTCCTCTCCCCCCGCCCTCTCCACCTTCGTGGAGAGGGAGCTAAGAAATATATTATGAATAATTTGAATAAAGCAATTTACCAGACTCTATCTTATTTTGATATTTTTGAGTATCCTTTAACTTTGCTGGAAATTAAAAAATGGCTGTGGAGATATAAAGAAGAAGATATTAATAAAATAAAACTAGCCTTAGATGAAATTACAGAAATAAATCAAGTAAAAGGATTTTATTGCTTGAAGGGAAGAGAAAAAAATATAGAAACTAGGCTATATAGATATAGATTAGCTGAACAAAAAATTAAACGAGCTAAAAAATATATTACCTTGCTTTCACTCATGCCCCAGGTACGCGGTATTTTTTTGTGTAATAATTTAGCTTTTCATAATTCTCGTAAAGAAAGTGATATTGATTTGTTTATTACCACAGTTCCAGGAAAAATTTGGACAGCCAGGCTTTTTACAACTGCCTTAGTGAAAATTTTAGGACTTCGACCATCTGAAAGAAGAACCGAGGACACTATTTGTTTAAGTTTTTTTGCGGTTGAGGGAAGATTGAACTTAGAAAAATTAAAAGTCCACCCGCAACGAGATATTTATTTAACTTATTGGGTGGATCAACTACTCCCCCTTTATACCACTAAGCAAGCTTATTATAAACTACGTCGAGCCAATACTTGGATTAAAAAATACTTGCCAAACAGCTATGGCTATAAACTGGCTTTTGCGCCGCGAGTAATCAAGACTCCTGGTCGTAGATGGATTAAAAAAACTTTAGAAAAAATACCTGGAGAAAATTTATATAAACAAATTCAACTTAAAATATTGCCTGAAAAATTAAAAGAATTAAAAAATAAAGACTCTAGAGTAGTGGTTACTGATAAAATGTTGAAATTTCATGGAACTGATAATCGAGAAAAGTATCAAGCTGAATGGTTGACAAGAATTAAAAAGATAGATAGTATTTAAAATAACTGGGACAAACTTTAACATCGCCAGCAGAGCGGTCACTGAAGTTTGTAACAGGGGGTATAAGGAGGAGATTCGAATCTCGACCGTGTAAATCCGGGACTATCCGCTGTTTTAAGCGGTTGTCCGGCGGGAAACCGGATGCTGGTCTGCAGAGACGTCCTCTAACCTTACCCCCTCCCATCCTTTTTTTTATTTTAAACCGCGGGTGTGGGACCACGCGGTTATTTATATAATGTTTTTATTTCTTTGGGTAGTTCTTGAAAGTTATCAACTATTATTTCAGGATTTGCCCTGGCTAGGGTTTTTTTGTCTTGCCAGCCGCCTAAGATGCCTATAATATGGCCAATTTTGGCTTCTCTGGCTTGTAAAATGTCTCCGCTGGTGTCAGTGATAAAAATTACATCATTAGGCTCTAAGGAGTGATCTTTAATAAGGCTTTTAAATTTATCTAGTTTACTTAAACTAGAATCATAACCTAAAATTTCAGTAAAGTGTTTTAATAAATTTTGCTCTTCTAATAATCCCTTAATGTTACTTAAGCTAGAGCTAGAAGCAATAAATAATTTATAGTCTTTACTTAACTTTGAAATAGTCTCTTTGATGTCGGCGCCAGTGTTAAGGACTCCGTTGTAGTCGAAAATTATTGCTTTCATAGATATTTTTTTATTTTATCTTTTGCTTCATCGGTATCATTGGAACCAATGGTAATAATTCTAGCTATATCTGGGCAATCAGGGGTTAGGACTTGATCTTTTTTTGGGAAATTTAAAATACTATATTGATTTTCTGTGTTAAAAATATTTTGTTCAGAATAAGAGGGTAAAATATTTTCTTTAACTTTTTTTTCTTTATAAATTTTATAAACTTCCATAGTCCATTTAATATTGTCTGGAACTTTCCACTCCTCTGCTTCCCAGTCCTGGTTTTCGGTAGCCATAATTTCTAATTCAAAAATAGAAGGAGCAGAAGAAGGGCGGTAATAGTCTAGCATGCCAGCTAAAATAGCTGAAGATCTATTTTTGCGAGGGTTTATTTCCACCATGAATATTTCTCCTGATTCTACCTCTATCCAGTCAAAGCCGGCAAAGCCTCTATACCCCTCTTTTTGCATTGCCTTAGCTATAGCTAAGCTATATTCTTTTATTCTGTCCTGGTTTTGTGCAGAGGAAGTGCAAGGATAATTATTTCCATAATATTTTACTCCTTTTTTAATAATTTGATCAGTGATTCCTAGGTAAAGTATTTTTTTCGGACCAATGATAACCTGGGTGTTTGGACTATTAATAATATTTTTCTGCCAAATAGTAACTAAATATTTAGACTTTGGATTCAATTTAGATAAATCGTCAGACTTAGAAATATAAAAATTATTAGGATAATAGTGATTATAATCTTCAGCCACAAACAAGCCTAAGGGATTTTTTTCAAAAAGATTTTTTATCTCTTCTGGGTTGACATTTATTTCCCCTGGAGCAACTGGAACTTTTTCTTTTAAGGCAATTTTATAGGCTTCTGTTTTACTAGAAAATTTATAAGCTAAATCATCTGACGGACCAATAATATTAAAATCATTTTTTCTTAATGTTTCAGTGTGAGCATTATAGTATGGATTAACAAATATTTCTTTGTTCTGAGCCCTGGTTTTTATTTCTTTTAAAACTAATTTTTGAAAATCTTTATTCTCATGGTTGATAATAGCCATCAACTGTGTGTCATATAAGCTAAGAAACGAATCTTCTGGTAAAAAATCTTGTAAACAAATAGTTGGGATGCTACCGTATGAATTAACTTTATTAGTAGTAATAATCAAGTCTGGCTGGCAATAACTTATTAAAGCCGGATCTCTGCTAATAGCTACAATAAATTTATCTTTCATATTTTATAAATACTTCTTAAACCAATTAGCAATCAACTTATAAACCTCTTCTCTTTGCGGTTCTAAATCATGGTCTGCCTCATCTAAAATTATTTTTTCTTTTACTCCTGAATAATTTTTATAATACTCTTCGGTTTGATCTGGAGAAACTTTATTGTCTTTAGCGCCATGAATAAATAATATCGGGCAATTAATCTTAGTAATAGATTCTAGTAAATTATAATTATCAAAATCAGAAAAAAATTGAGCTCCCATTTTAGTAATTCGTCCGTCAGAGCGTTCGACCTGAGACATCCCCTCTGGATTATAGCCTGCGCCAAATTTTTTAATAAATCCTGGTTTAGGTGAATTAATAGACCCGGTTAAAGCAATGACCTGGACTTGAGGTTTGATAGAAATTATAGTTGAGGTTCCTAAAGATTGTCCTACTAAGCCAATTTTATTTAGATCAACTTGATCGTCTGCTTTAACGTAATTAATAATTTCTTTTAGCTCTTCTCCTAATTTAGTTAAAGAAGTTTGACTGTAATCTCCTTCGCTTTCTCCACACCCAGAAAAGTCAAAACGAAAAACCATAATTCCAGCGTCAGTTAAGTTTTTAGTTAAGCCGTCAAAAAGTCCGTACTCTTCTTTGGTAACTCCAAAACCGTGAACCAAGATAGCAGTAGGATATTCTTCTTGCTCTAAATCAGGAGTAGCTTTAAGGCCAACTAGTTTTTCTCCCTCTTTGTTGGTAATAAAAACTTTTTGTTCAGTCATTTTTAATAATATATTTACCTTCGGGAAGAATTACTACTTCTAACTCTTCTTGGTGGTTTTTTAATTTTTCTAGCTTTTCTTTTTTACTGTCATCGTAATGACAAAAAGCTTTAGTAGGTAAAATGTTTAATCCTCCTAAAATAGTGTCGAGGCTATTAGTATAATAATACTTTGCTAAAACATAGACTCCGGCAGAAGAACCAAAAATAACTTTATTTCTAAATAATTCTTTTAAGTTATCTACTTTTTCTAAAACTGATTTTAATTGAGGAGTTTTTCCTCCGCGGATATAAATAATGTCTGCTTGTTTAATTTGATCTTCTAAAATATCCTTATCTTCTTCGGCAAGTAAGAACCTGAATTCTTTTCCGGAAGAGTGCGTGGAAAATAGACTACTATCTTCTTGACCCATTTTAATCCAATCTTGTTTTTCTCTAGCAAAGTACACCAAAAGAATTTTTACTGGACCGCTTAAGTCCTTGGTTAACTCTGAAAAATAACTAAGATCGCTGGCGTCAGGATTTTGTTGATTATTTCCTCCGTAAAGAATGTATTTAGTCATTTTGGATCTGCTTAATATATTCAGGCGTGACCTCCTCTAAAGAATCAACAATCAGATCTGCTTCTTGAAGATCTTCTTTAGGATGAACATAGGTAACGGCGACACAAGTAAGGCCGGCAGCTTTGGCAGAAGCGACTCCGGTTGGAGAGTCTTCAATAGCCACACACTCACTAGGGTCAAAGCCGATAGCTTCAGCAGCTTTTAAATAAGTTTCTGGATGAGGTTTTCGTTGAGAAACCATTTCGTCTCCCACTATTTCTTTAAAACAATCGGTAAGATCTAATTTTTTTAAAACCATTTTAATGTCTCTAAGATCAGAGGCTGAGGCAATGGCCATAGGAAACTCTTTACATAAACTACGGACGCAAGCAACAGCTCCAGGCTGAGGAATAATATACTGATCATGATTAGCTCTGTATTCGCTTATTCTTTGATCGTAAATTTCTTGGATTTCCTCATCATTAAGCTGGTCGCCAAAAAGTTCTTTAAGAAAAACCTTAGTTCTTTTACCAGTTCCCTTTTTAGTATCCTCATCAGTCAAGACAATCCCTCGTTTGGCTAAAATAACTTTAAGTAATCTAAATCTAGCCATGTCAGTATCGGCCAGAACTCCGTCCATGTCGAAAATTATGGCTTTAATCATACTTTTTTATCCAGATGCTCTTTAATAATGAAACTGTTAAAGTGGAAAGGATAAATCCTAAGGTCGGAACAATGGCATTAATAAAAGGACGTGGTAGATCGGCGACAAAGAAGAAGATGACGATAACAAAATAAGTGAGAATGGCAATGGTAATACGACGGATCCAGCTGGTTTCCCAGGCTTTGTCGGCCTCAACTTTTTTATTGCGCTTTTTGATTTGAGTAATTTCTTGTTCGATGTTCATATTATATTTTTAACTTCTTTTAAAAATGTTAAATCTCGGGCCACTATAAACTTACCAGCATAGTTATCTGGTTGGTCTAATTCTAATAATTTAATAGCTTCGTCTAGGCTGACCCATTTAAGTTCAAATCCATCGGCTTTTTCTTTATCTGTGAAAGATAGAGTCTGGCAATCTTTAGTAACTTTAGCTAGATAACAATAAGAAAATTGAATTTGTTCAAACTCGTCTCGATACTCGATAGTCATGCCTATCTCACCATTTACTTTAGCCTCGCAGCCAGTTTCCTCCATTAATTCTCGAGCTAAGCCTTGTTTAATATCTTCTTCTGGCTTAACTCCCCCGCCAGGAAGCTTGTGGTAATTTTTTTTACCTACATAAAGTAGGGCGACTTTGTCTTCAGCAAAGAGCACGGCCCGACCAGCTTTGCGGACTTTGTAATTTATATCTGGATTGTGCTGATGAAGTTCTTTAAGTAGTTTCATGGTTATTCGTATAAACAACTAAATCCTAGAGGATAGTTACAATTAATAAAGCTGGTTACGGAATCATCAGTTAAGCTGTCAGCAGTTAAGGAGACTTCGGTGTCATCAGATAAATTCATTAAAGTGTAATTATTAGTACCAATGATGATAATGCTTCCATCTTCAGACATGGCTTGTAAAAGAGTGTCTTCGGCAATTTTTTGCTCATCTGAACCATCGATATTAGCCATGTAAAGGTCTCCAGAGGCTCCAAATTCAGAAATACTTTCTAAGTAAAATATTTTTTGACCATCTGGAGATAAGGCAATGTTGTATAAGAGACGATCTTCGCTCACTAATACTTCTTGATAGGTATTGTCTGCTAAATTAAAGGAATAAATAGCAGAAGGAGCGCCGCCTCTAGTGCCGCACATGCATTCAGTGCAAGGAACTTCGGCCATTTCTATACCCACGGCCAAATCTTGATCAGGATTAACACTTAGCTCTCCTAAAGCTAGTTGATCAGCTTGGTCTAAGTGGGTCACTTCTTTGGAGTCAAAGCGAACCTTCCATAGATCAGCGTGATCAAAGCATTCCCAGCCAACTTTGGTAACATATAAATCTTGTTCGTCGTTAGACCAGGCAAAAGGACGGTTACTAATAATAGTATTTGGGATTTCCTCTGTTTCAATATAGTCGATGGTGCTGTGATCATAGGCAGACACAATTAAAGGCTTGCCTTCTAATTGATCTTGACCAGGACCTAAAGAATAAACTAGTCTTTCATAGCCTGGAACTTTAACATAGTTAGTAACGTCAAAGTTTTTCTTTTTAAAATAAGGATACTCTGAACTAATATCTGAGCCAGAAGAGTCGATCACAGTATATTCGTTTTCTCCCAAACCAGAAATATAGATGTCTGGGTTATTTAATAGATAAGTTAAGGCCACTCTATCTCCCAAGTCTTCGTTATAAGTTTTAATTAAATTAGTTTCTCCATCTTTGTCCACTCGATAAATTTCTACATCATCTTCGTTTCTGACCTTAAAATAAGCTAAAAAGTCTTCGGAAATAACCTCCGCCTCCGCTGAAGCTGCGGCGGATAAATCTTCTTCAGTGTTAATGTTAATGGGGGCAATGGTTTGGTTTTTTTCATTAGCCCATAAATAATAGCCAGTGCAAATGACTAATAATAAGACAATGATAACGACAACGCTAATTAGCCAAATATTGGCTAGATTTGATTTTTTTTGGTCCATATTTTTTGAGACGAGGCATGCCTCGTCTTTACTTTTTATGCTATAATAATAACATGAAAAAACACATTAAGAAAGCTCCTGAATACCTAATTTATTTACTGGTTTTTTTACTCCCCTTTTCTACGAGGTATATCTTTGAAGATAGCATCTATTCTTTGTATGGATTAGATATTATTTTTATTGTTTTATTAATTTTCTTTTTAATAAACAAAAAACAAGAAACAAAAAATACTGCTCTTTTAACTCTGTTGGGTTTTTTCTGGGTAGTTAATTTTTTTAATTTATACTGGTCTAGCAATAAAGAGTTGTCTGGTTATAATTTATTGCATTTAACTGAAGGATTGTTACTTGCTTATATTATTTTAAGAACTAAATTAGATTTTAAAAAAATGGCTTGGATTTGGGTGGTAGCTGGAGTCCTTCAATCTATTTTAGGAATAGTCCAATTTTGGTTCCAAAAAACTTGGGCTTGTAAATGGCTGGGTATGACTGAGCATTTGCCAGAAGTTTTAGGTACTCAAGTAGTAGCTGGAGATTTTGGTAGAGTCTTAAGGGCTTATGGAACATTTCCCCATCCAAATATTTTAGGAATGTTTTTATTGGTAGCAATGTTTTTAGCAATTTATTTATACTTAGTTGAAGAGCGTCGAATTAAGCATCACATTAGAGAACGCTACGCTCCTTTAGCTAGCTTAATATTTTTAACCACTGGATTTTTCTTAACTTTCTCTAGGCAAGCTTGGCTGGGACTATGTTTTGGATTGTTGTTACTTTTGGTTTTGTATCGACCCAGAAAAATAGTAACTAAATTAATTGGAGCAATTTTTATTAAGATTATTATTCTTTCTTTAATCTACCCACAGATAATGATGACGCGATTTGACATGGATCAAAGTTTAGAACTTTACTCTGTAGAACAAAGAATGGAGCAACAAGTTGAGGCTGGAGGTATTATAGCTAAGTACTGGCCGATTGGAATTGGTCTAGGTACTTATAGTGAGCACTTTAGTGAGCCAGTTCATAATATTTATGTTTTAATTTTAGCAGAACTGGGAATATTTGGTTTGTTGTCTTTTTTAATGATTGCGGGATATGCTATTTATTACTGGATAAAAAAATTGCATACTAGGTTAGAGCTAAGGACTATTACTCTGGGCATATTACTGTTAATGCTATTATTTATGGGATTATTTGACCATTACTTATGGACAACTTTCCCTTTTATCTTAATATTTTGGTTGCTACTGGCAACTTTAGTAAAAAAAAGCGAGGTGCGATAGCCCGTGAGCTAAAGCACCTGCGTCCTACCCGAGGAAGGACAGTCCGGAGGAACATGCCTTTCCGGCGTAGAAGTGAGTGGCCATGATCCCGAAGCTGATGTAGCGGGGATCGAAGGTGCAGACTTCGAAGGAGTACCCCCTTTCTTTTCCGAGGAACGCCAGGGGCCACATGGCCGGAACCTTGATGCCCTTGCCAAAGACCTCGGGGTACATAATCATGGCCATGATCAGATCGAACCCGCTGAGGATCCAGCTGGAAGGCACTTCCTTGATCTGCCTTCTGGCGGCGTTGGACGAGAACCCCTGCAGGGCGACAGGGAAGCAGGTCCCGATGATCGGTTCTTGAGCCAGTCTCTTGACCAGGTCAATATGGCGGCTACCCCTGAAGGTAGAAACCATCTTGGCCAGATCGCCCTGGCGAGAATTGCGAAAGCGGCGGTGGGGCACCAGGGCCTGCTCCAGAGCTGGCAGGAAGACCTCGTCCAGAACGCCTCCCATGTTGTGAACATCTATCTGCGGCAGGCAGAACGGAAGGTGCACGCCGTGGAGAGCGTTGCGAGCCTGCTCATCTTGGCCCAGCCTCTCCAGCTGGGCCTGACAGGCATCTGCGAACTGTGCTGCGGAAGGCCAGACGAGGCCATCGGGCAAGAGCCCCATGGCTCGGGCTAATCGAACTGAGTAGTCGATATCTGGCTGGATCAGGTGGAACTCGGGATCGGGATCACAGACCCCGTACCCGGACCGAGGGTTGGGAGGAGGGATGAGGCGACCAGTGTGATCGAAGAGAGCTTGAGTCGACATGACTTTCTCCTTGGTAGAAGTCATTTTTATCTTACTAAGACCAGGTTAATATGTCAAATAATTGGCTAAAATTAGCTCTTTTAAGAGCTTGACAGGTAGCCTATTTTTTGTTAAAATTAGTTAACAAAAAATAATTAATTTTTATTTACTTATGAATTTGCAACCATTGGGTGACCGTGTTTTGGTCAAACCATTAAAAGAAGAAGAGGCTACAGCTTCAGGAATTATCTTACCTGATAGTGCTGATAAAAAGAAAAAAGACCAAGGAGAAGTAGTTGCTATTGGTAGTGGAGAAAAAGTTCAAAAATTAAACTTACAAGTGGGAAATAAAGTTGTTTTCGGAAGTTATGCAGGAGAAGAAATTGAATTTGAAAATGATACTTATAAAGTTTTAGAGGAAAAAGATATTTTAGCATTAATCAAATAAAAATATTATGGCAAAAGATATTCAATATGATGAAGCCGCTAGAGAGGCTTTAAAACAAGGAGTGAACAAATTAGCTAATGCGGTAAAAGTAACTTTAGGTCCTAAAGGGCGTAATGTTGTTTTAGATAAAGGTTTTGGTTCTCCAATTATTACCAAAGATGGAGTAACTGTAGCTAAAGAAGTAGAATTAGAAGATAGAATGGAAAACGTAGGAGCTGAATTAGTAAAAGAAGTTGCTTCAAAAACTAACGACATTGCCGGTGATGGAACTACTACGGCTACTGTATTAGCCCAGTCTATTGTAAACGAAGGACTAAAGAACGTGGCTGCCGGAGCTAACCCAATGTCTATTAAAAAAGGAATTGATAAAGCAGCGGAAGTAATTATTAAAGAATTAAAAGAAAAACTAAGTAAAGATATTTCTACTAAAGAAGAAAAAGCTCAAGTAGCTAGTATTAGTGCTAATGACGTGGAAATCGGCGAGGTAATTGCGGAAGCTATGGACGAAGTTGGCGATGATGGCGTGGTAACAGTAGAAGAATCAAAAAGTTTTGGAATCACTAAGGAAAAAGTAGAAGGAATGCAGTTTGATAATGGTTATTTATCTCCATACATGGTTACTAATCCTGAGCGTATGGAAGCAGAATATCAAAATCCATTAATTTTATTAACTGATAAAAAGATTTCTTCTGCTCAAGAGTTAGTTCCTTTATTAGAAAAAGTTGCTCAAGCTGGAAAAAAAGAATTAATTATTATTGCTGAGGATTTAGATGGTGAAGCCTTAGCAACTTTAGTAGTTAATAAACTTCGAGGAACATTTAACACCTTAGCCGTGAAAGCTCCTGGTTTTGGCGACACTCGTAAGGCTATGTTAGAAGACTTAGCTATTTTAACTGGAGCTAAGGTAATTTCTGAAGAAGTAGGTCTTAAGCTAGAAAATGTAGAGTTACATGATCTAGGAGAAGCTGGTAAAGTAAAAGCGACTAAAGACAGCACTACTGTTATTGAAGGAAAAGGAGATAAGCTAGAGCTTGAACAAAGAATTGCTTTAATCAAAAAAGGAGTAGAAGAGGCTGAGTCTGATTATGATAAAGAAAAATTACAAGAACGTTTAGCTAAGTTAACTGGTGGAGTAGCTGTCTTACAAGTAGGGGCAGCCACAGAAACTGAGATGACAGAAAAAAAGCATCGAATTGAAGATGCCTTAGCCGCAACTAAAGCGGCCGTAGAAGAAGGAATTGTAGTTGGTGGTGGAGTGGCCTTAATTAGAGCGGCGGCCGCCTTGGAAAACCTAAAAGTAGAGGGGGAAGAAGAAATTGGAGTAGAAATTTTAAAACGAGCTGTAGAAGAACCTCTTCGACAAATTGCTTTTAATGCTGGCAAAGAAGGATCTGTAGTTGTAGAAGAAGTTAAAAAACTTACTCAAAACGAAGGATATAATGCTAAAGCTGATCGTTATGAAGATTTAGTAGCCGCTGGAATTATTGATCCGACTAAAGTAACTCGTAGCGCTTTGCAACATGCTACTTCTATTGCTTCTCTCTTATTAACTACAGAAGCAGTAATTACTGACCTACCTAGTGAAGAAGGTGCTGCTCCAGCAATGCCTCCAATGGGTGGAGGAATGCCTGGTGGAATGCCAATGATGTAGAATCACAGATTTCACTGATTAAAATTGATTTCACAGATATGCCCCGCACTAACCTGCGGGGCGTTTTAATTTTCTTTAAAATATGTTATAATATATTTATGGAAGAAAAGAAAGATTTAAATGTAGAAAAATATATAAAAGCTTTGCAATGGGCTTTTTTAGTTGTTTTAATCTTTGAAATTTGTGCTTTGTTTTTAGATTATTCTTGGATTTTATTTTGGACGGTACAAGTAGCCTTTTATATTTTTGTGGTTTATCGTTTATCAAAAGAAAAAATTGGCAACATAGCTTGGATTGGAGTAATTAGTACTTTCTTACTAAGTTTTACTACTGCTTTTATAGAATTATTGATGAATTTTAGATTTTGGTATATTTTTTCTTTAATTACTCAGCCAATTATTGATGCAGTTATCGGAGCTTTGGTAATAAGTTTATTTTATTTAGTTTATAATAAATTAATAAAATCGAAAGGAGGTGGAGAGAATGCAATTTGAAAAAAAAGATATTGATGACAATAAAGTAATAGCGATGCTAAGTTATATTGGAATTTTATTTTTAATTCCTATGTTAACTAAAAAAGATAGTAAGTTTTGCCAGGCTCACGCCAAACAAGGGATGGTATTATTTATTACTGCCATTGTTTTAGGCTGGATCCCATTTTTAGGACAAATCTTATTACTAGGCATAGTAGTAGTGGCTATTATTAGCATTATTAATACTTTGGACGGAAAATATTGGTCAATTCCAGTATTAGATGATTTATCAAAGAAATTAAATTTCTAGTTTTCTTGTAATATAAAAAAAGTAGAGACGCGATTAATCGCGTCTCTACTTTTTATTTTGTAAGATTCTATTCTTCTGCTTTTTCAACTACTTCTATAACTTCTTTACGAACTGCTTCTAATAGTTTTTTATCTGCTTTTAAAGTAGTTTTAGAATTTTCTCGACCTACTCCTAATTTTTTATCTTTATAGGTGTAGGTATTACCTGATTTATTAATAACTCCAAATTGGACGCCTGTGTCTAGCATGTCGCCAGCAATAGAAATTCCTTCGTTATACATGATGTCGAACTCAGTAGTTCTAAAAGGAGCAGCAACTTTATTTTTTACTACTTTAGCCTTGGTTCGGTTACCAATGATTTGGTCTCCTTTTTTAATTTGAGCGGCTCTGCGAACTTCGATACGTACTGAGGAATAAAACTTTAAAGCATTTCCACCAGTAGTTGTTTCCGGATTACCAAACATGACTCCAATCTTCATTCTAATCTGATTAATAAAAATGATAGAGGTATTTGTTTTAGACACTATCCCAGCTAATTTTCTTAATGCTTGACTCATTAAACGAGCTTGTAGACCCATGTGTGAAGCACCCATGTCCCCTTCTATTTCAGCTCTAGGAGTAAGAGCAGCCACGGAATCAACAACGATTACGTCTACCCCGTTAGAACGAACTAAAGTTTCTAAAATTTCTAAAGCTTGTTCCCCAGTATCTGGCTGAGAAATAAGTAAGTTTTTAGTGTCCACTCCAATGTTAGCTGCGTAGTCTGGATCTAGGGCATGCTCAGCATCTATGAAGGCAGCGGTGCCACCTAGTTTTTGAACCTCGGCGACAATGTGTTGAGACAAGGTAGTTTTACCAGAAGATTCTGGCCCATAGATTTCAATAATCCTACCTCGAGGGACGCCACCTATTCCTAGGGCTAAGTCTAAGGATAGGCAACCAGTAGGAACTGATTCTACTTTCATTTGCTTAGCCTCGCCCAGCTTCATAATAGAACCTTCGCCAAATTTTTCTTTAATTTGGTCGATAGCCTCTTGAGCGGCCTTACCGCGGGAGTCTTGTTTTGTTTTACTCATTTTTTGTTGAGACGCGATTAATCGCGTCTTTACTAATTATTAAGAGGGAACTAACTCTGTGTACATCATAACCGAACAAAAGCCGAACGTCAATTTAGTTATCCACAACGATCTGTTTATAAACAACCTGTTCCCTACTATGTTTGGTTTTAGCAGTTATTTCCAGGGTATTTAATCCTGGCTGTAAAGACACTAATTCATTAAACTGACCCTCTTTGTCGACAGCTATTTCCTGGTTATTTATCAAAATTTGGGCCTCTGGAGCGGTTTTACCAGTAACCTCGATAAAACGCTCATCTATAGTGATATTGTCTGTAGGACTGCTTAATTCTAAAGAAGGGGGTTGTAAAAAATTATTAATCTGCAAGCCTAAATAAATAAAGAAAACTAGTAAAATTATAAAGACTAAGGCTAGGGTTATAAACTTAGGAAGAAGTAAGGCTGGGCGGCCGTGATGCTTAGCAGATTGTTTAGGGGGCTCTGGAGATTGTTTAAAAGCAAGTTGTTCTTCTTGATAAACTTGTTTAACTTTATCCCATGGTAAATGTAGAAATTGAGAATAAACTTTTAAATAATTTTCAACAAAAACAGCGCTGGGCAATAAATCATACTGACCTTTTTCTAGATATTCTAAGTATTCTTTTTTAACTTTAACCTTAGAGCTAATTTCTTCGAGAGATAGCTCTTGAGCTTGGCGAACCTGATATAATTTTTCCCCTAAAGTAGGGGCGCTGATATTTTTTTGATTAAACTTGGTCATGTTCTTCTTCATCTTCTTCAAAGCCCTCCTCTGTCTCTACTCCCTCGGATTGAGCCAAAAGCTCTCTTGGTTTAGCTCCGTCAGCCGGACCAATAAAACCATGTTCTTCTAAAATATCTAAGATACGAGCAGCTCTAGCATATCCTATGCGTAAGCGTCGCTGCAATAAAGAAGCTGAGGCTTTACCAGCATTTAAAATAACTTCTTTAGCTTCACTAAGTAATTCATCTTCTTCCTCGTCTGAAGTGCCAGCGGAATTTCCGCCATGAGAAGAGTGAGAAGCTTGTCTTTCAGTAACTTCTTCGTCGTATTCTGGCTTAGCTTGGTCTTTAAGATATTTAACAATGCGTTGAATTTCTTTTTCGTGCAGTAAAGCGCCTTGTAAGCGTTTAGGCTTGGAAAGCTCGGCAGAAACATAAAGCATGTCACCTTTTCCTAGAAGCTTCTCGGCTCCAGCGCCATCTAAAATTGTTCGAGAGTCAGTAATAGAGGCTACGTTGAAGGCAACTCTAGAAGTAATATTAGCCTTAATTAAACCAGTGATCACATCTACAGAAGGACGCTGAGTAGCTAAGATTAAATGAATACCCACGGCGCGAGCCATTTGAGCTAAGCGAACAATAGCGGCTTCTACATCGCGGGCAGCAGTAGACATAAGGTCGGCTAATTCATCGATTACGAGAACTAAGTAAGGCATATTCTGGTCTGGATTA
This sequence comes from uncultured Gammaproteobacteria bacterium, assembly GCA_964572175.1. Lineage (GTDB taxonomy): Bacteria > Patescibacteriota > Patescibacteriia > UBA9570 > CAZNEH01 > CAZNEH01. The sequence goes on along the minus strand of CAZNEH010000002.1, from coordinate 40,418 downwards.
GAGTTGTTGTAACTTTTAATATCACGTTTTCCAGCTTGAGATAAAAGCTCGTAACGACGATCCATTTCGGCAACTACCCATTTTAAAGCATTAATGGTTTTGTCTACTTGGGTAATAACTGGGGTTAATAAATGAGGAATATCGTTGTATAGAGAGAATTCTACACGTTTAGGATCTACTAAAATTATTTTTAAATCATCTGGTCCATACTGATAAAGCAAGTTAACAATAATAGAGTTAATGCATACAGATTTACCAGAACCAGTGGCTCCAGCAATAAGCATATGAGGCATCTTGGCTAAATCAACTAAATAACTGGTGCCAGTTACATCTACGCCCATGCCTAGTTTTAGGTCTGCATCAGAAGATTTAAAATCATTTGACTCTAAGATCTCTCGTAAGCCAATAACAGCTTTGGTTTTATTTGGAACTTCAATGCCCACTAAAGACTTACCTGGAATAGGAGCTTCTATTCTAAGTGGATGAGCAGCTAAAGCTAAAGAGAGATCGTTATTTAAGGTAATAATTTTAGATAGCTTAATGCCTTCAGCTGGCTTAAGGGTGTACTGAGTAACAGTTGGGCCAACTTCAACGTCTCCCATTTCTACATCAATGCCAAAATTATCTAAAGTATGCTGAATCTTTTCTTTATTTAAATCAATATTACCGCCATGAGGCTTGTCTTTTTTATTGTCTAATAAATTAGTTGGTAATTTAATTTTTCGAGAAGGTCGTTTTTTTGGTTTTTCAATAAGCTCTAACTGTTCTGGATCTTCGTCTTCATCTCCTTCTTTAATTTCACGGTCATTGAATTCTATATCTTCTTCATCTTCACCCTCGTCAGGAGACTCGGGCTCTTCGTCGTTCTTAGAAAATAATTTTAGCCAAAGCATTTTAATTTTCCAAAACCAATCTGAGGCGATATCTCGACCAGAAAATAATCTTTGAATAGATAGATTAAATAATAATAATAAAGAAACAACTACTAAAGCAATAATCAAAATTAAAGCACCCCAAAAACCTAGTAATTGCTGTAAAGGATAACTTAAAACTACGCCTAAATATCCGCCAGCATCACCGACTATATTTAAGAATCCATAAGCACTGAGAAAAAATAAAACTAAGCCAATCCAGTTAGTAATTTTTATCCGGTATCGATCTGGGTAAATTAGACAATAGCCTAAAATTAATAAAACTAGGGGAAATAAAAATCCACCCCAGCCAAAAAAGGCTTTAAAACTTTTTGATAGCCACTCTCCACCAGTTCCAGCCATGCCAGCCATAGATAAAATACTGATTAAAGCCGCAGCAAAAAGAACTACAATAGCAATGCCTTTTTGAGTTTCTGGACTAATTAATTTATCGTCTTCTTCCTCCTCTTCGCGCTTTCTCCTTTTTCTTTTGTCTTCTGTTTTTTTTCGAGCCATAAATAAAAAATAGTAAATTTTTACAATAATATTATAGCATATTTTTGCCTCACCCCCAAACCCCCTCTCCACGTCTGGAGAGGGGGCCTTTTTATTCTATATCTCCCACTTGTGGAGAGTTTTATTGTTTTTCTTGATGAGAATATTTCCTTTTTTGGTTTTCTTTAGGTTATATCCAGTTGGAACTGGTCTAAATGTTTTTTGTCTTAGTAAGTACCATTTGTCTTTGTTTGGATTATATCTGAAGATCTTACCATATACTGTGCTTCCTCTTCGTGAGGTTAAACCTATTTCTTGAGAAGTAGTTTTACCTAAGAAGTTTCTAGTGACAATGTTACGAGGATGTAGTTTGGGGGATAATCTTTTTTTCTCGATAATATTACAATTTAGATCGTAAAGGTGAATAGTGGTGCCTACTTTATTTTTTACAACTGCCACATAAGTAGTGTCTAAGAAGCGAACTGCGAATGGAACTGACCCACCTTCGTTCCAAGCTCTAACTGAGCATAGCTCTACGTTGTCATTGTCGTAAAGAGTGACAATACCAGGACCTGATTCTGTTCCAGAAACTAAGCCAATGTCTTCAATAGTGTTAACTGGTTCTTCTTCCTCTTCGTCTTGGACTGTGTCGTTTACAGTGATGGTAATATTTTGAGTGACTGCAGTTGTGCCGTCTGAAACACTGAAGGTAACAGCATAGGCTCCTGATTGATCTGAGGTTGGAGTCCATTGCATGTTTCCAGTGGTGTCTTCGTTATCGGTAAAGACTGCGCCAGTTGGTAAGGTTGATGCTGAAAGAGTTAAAGAAGATGAGTCTGTGTCGGCAGAAGAAATGGCAATAAGAAGAGCTTGTTCTTCATCTACAACAACGTCTGCCAGAGTGCCCATAGTTGGAGCGTCGTTATCGGCAGTGACAGTTAAAGTCATAGTGTCGGTATCTGTAGTACCTTGACCGTCGTCAGCTGTAACTTGGAATTGGCAAGTGTAAGATGTTTCTTTATCTGAAGTAGTGGCCGTTGTTCCAGAAAGAGTACAAGCATCTGAAGAATCAAGTGATTCAATCCAAGTTTCAGTAACTGTGTCGTTCCAGTCTAAATCTGTAGATGACCCGCTTAGGGTTACGTCGTCTCCTTCAGTAGCGGTTTGATCTGCGCCTGCATTGGCAGTTGGAGTGGTGTTTAAGGTAGTAAATTTTGTACAAGATGAGTCTGAAGATTGACCAGAATATTCATCGTCGTGCCTAGCTTTCCAAGAATATTCAGTGTGCCCTTTTAATTCTCCTGGAGTAGCATAGTCATCAAGAAAGGTTCCAGCGGCAGAAGTATCAATTGATTCTAAATTAGAAGAGTCATCTAATGATCTCCAGGCTTTATCTCCAGTACAATCTGAAGATTCATATATTTCCCAAGTAGAATCTCCATGATCATCTGAGTCTGAATCTGAGTATATAGAAGAAGTTAGGGTTGGAGTTTTAGATTGGTCAGTGGTAGCATCTGCAGGAGCTACATTAGTAGGAGCACTTGGAACATTATTAGCTTGAGTGCTTTGACCGGTAAAGCTACTCCAAGTAGAATCACCAGCAGCGTTGGTATGGCGAACTTTTATTTGATGACTAGTTGCTGGAGCAAGCTTTGTTTCACCAGCCAAGGTGCCGGCAAAAGTTCCATTAGTTGTATTTACAGTTACTGCTTCTAAGTTAGAAGCATCATCTTCAGAGTACCAGACTAGGCTACTAGCATCACAAGCAGCATCAGTACAAACATACCAATCAGTAGAAGTATGAGAAGCACCATTTGAAGAATAAGCTGAGCTGGTTAGGGCCATGTTACGAGATGTGTCTGAAGGACTAAGAGTTGGTTGTGTTGGAGCGGTGTAAGCAAGGGTAGAAACAGAGCCATCGCCTCCATCAACTGCACTACCAGGAGTTCCAGAAGATTTTAAACCTTTGGTGGAAGTAATATTAGAAAGATTAAATGAATCATTAACAGCATAGCCAACATAAGCTCGGCCGCCACCGGCTCCACCAGAGTAATCTGTATTACCATTGCCACCATCAACAGAAATTGTTCCAGCTCCAGATAAAGTTCCAGTAGTAATTTTTAAAGCCCCTCCAGAGCCTCCGCCACTACGACTACCAGAACCATAACCATCTTGTCCGTCAGCATTTATATCTCCAGCTACAGACAAAGTATCAGTAACATCAATAAAAACTTTTCCTCCTCCATATCCGCCATAATTATTTGGATTAGCATTAGATCCTCCACCTGAACCAAATAAAGATGGATTATCAGCACTGCCATAGGTTGTTAACTGGGTAGCGTCACCATAATTTCCTCGACCGCCAGCACCAGCATGCGCCCCTCCTCCATCATTTCCTTTACCATAACCACTTTCTCCTTGAGTACAAATTCCTGTGGAGGTATTGGGTCCATAACCATTGGTACTGCTAGTTATTCCACCGGCACAACCTGTTCCTTTGGCGCTAACAGATGAGCTAGCATCTAGAGTTAGATTAGTAGCGTCCAAGTCTACACTAGAAATAATATCTGTATTTACTAAATTAATATCAATGGGGTTATCTAAAGTTAAAAGCCCGCCACTAGCACTAGTGATTCCGGCATATCCTCCATTATAAGTTAGGTTATTTAAAGTAAGATTATTAGAAATATCCCAATCTACCTGACTACCTGCTTTATTAAAGCTCATGGTACTGGTTCCAGATGTGGTCCAAGTGCCAGCAGACATATTTATAGTATCAACACTGTCACAAGTCCAGGTATTATCATCCATTGCTAAGGTACCAGTGGCTCCGATATTAAGAGTGGCAAAGCTATCACACCAGATTTGAGCACCATCTAAAAAAGTAATTTCGGATTTAGTGTAATCATCCCCGTCTTGCAGCTCTAAGCCAGTAGTAGTAGTTAAGATGTCAGAATCTTGATCTAAGATAAAAATTGAACCAACGGTTCCATCTTCGGCATTACCAGTAGTTCCAGAAGATTTTAAACCTTTAGCAGCAGTAATATTAGTTAAAGTAAAGCCGCTAGCATCATTATAATAAATTGCAGCCCTGCCTGCACCACCGCCACCAGAGTAATTTGTATTACCATTACCTCCATCAACAGAAATTGCCCCAGACCCAGCTAAGGTAGTAGTTGTCACTTTAATTGAACCCCCAGATCCTCCGCCACCACGATTCGCTGTTCCATAACCATCTTGCCCATCAGCATTTATACTACCGTTTACAGTTAAAGTTCCTCCTATTGTTAAAGCAATTAATCCGCCGCCATTTCCACCATAAGTATTTGGATTACTGGTAGCTCCACCTCCAGATCCGAGTAAAGAGGAATTGTTGGAGTCTCCATAAGTTGTTAATTGAACTGCCCCACCATAATGTCCTTCGCCACCAGAGCCAGCATGTGCCCCTCCACTATCACCACTCTTACCATAACCACTAGTAGTTTGAGCACAAACCCCGGTAGATGTGTCTGGACCATGACCATCAGTGCTTCCATTTTCTCCGCCAGAACAACCTTTTCCCTCAACGTCTATGTTTCCATTTAAGAGAAAATAATCTGCAGTGGTAATACTTAATCCATCTTCATCCTCAGCATTGTGAGTTAAAGTAACATCAGCGTTAACAGTAACAGAAGCAGCGCCTAAAGTTCCAGTAAAAATACAAATACCGTCTCCACCGTCAGTAAAAGTAACAGCATCTCCAGCTAAAGCATCTAAAGCGGTTTGATCTAGGGTGGTAGAATTACAAGAAACTGATTCATCGGCTGCATTTACTGATTGAGGGGGGTAATTAAATAAAAAAATGCTGATTATTGCAATAATAACCGCGCTAGATAAGTAAAATGCCTTCTTTTTTGTTTTTTGAGCCATAATAATATGTATGGACAACCCTAGGGTTGTCCTTAATTTGTTTCATACTTATATTATAGCACATTTTTCACTCCCATTCAATAGTGCCGGGAGGTTTATTGGTGATATCGTAGAAAATATAGTCAATTTCGCTTAATTTAGCTAATTCTTTGACTAATTTGTTTAATAAAGCCTTTTTCATGGAGTAGAAATTCACAGTCATGGCTTCTTTAGACTCTATTGGCCGAAGAACTAAAGACTCTCCTTTCTGGCCTAAAGGTAGCAAAACAGTAGGAAATTGCCATATTTCTTTAGAAATCTTTTCTCTCTTAATGAATTTCATTACAATGTCGTCTGCTTGACGCAATAAATCTAGTCTATCTTTAGTTAAAGTCTTGGGATGTGTTTTTAATTTTCTTAATTTTTGTGGATAAGTTAAATATAATACTCTATTTACTTTATCACTGTTATTAGTGATGGCTATTGATTTTTTGTTAAGTTGCTTAAAACTAGCTAGTTTTGTAATAATAGCTGGTTCTTTATAAGAACGTTCATCTCCTTGAACTCCCACGCTCTTAATAGGATCTTTGCCATTTGAACATAATGCCCTAATTGCTAAGCCTGGACCAGGAAAAGGATGACGCTCTAGCAGGGCTTTACTAATTCCTAATTCTTTACCCAGTTCTCTAACTTCGTCTTTATATAAATCTTTTAAAGGTTCGATGATTTTACCTTGGTCAATCATTTCTTGGATCAAGTCGACCCGATTATGATGAGTTTTAATTTTGTCGGCATGCTCGGTGCCTCCAGACTCGATAGTGTCTGGGTAAATAGTCCCCTGACCTAACAAGTAATTATCAATATCTAGCTTAGCCATTTCTTCGTTAGCAATTTCGACAAATAACTCTCCTATTATTTTTCTTTTTTCTTCTGGATCTATTGCTCCCTTAACTGCCTTTAGGAATCTTTGCTCTCCATTATAAACCTTCAAGTCGTCAAATCCAGCTTTGGCTAAAAACTTTTTTACTTTACTACTTTCATCTAAGCGCATAAAGCCATTGTCGACATGAAAACCATAAACTCTGTCTTTGCCTAAGGCTTTTTCTAGTAAAGCAAAGGCTACCGTAGAATCTACTCCTCCGGAAACTAATAAAAAGACTTTTTTCTTGCCAGCCGTAGCACGAATTTCTTTAATTATTTTATTTTTTAGAGATTTTATGTTCCAGGTTTTCTTTGCTCCACAGATCTTGATAAAATTAGCAAAAATTCTTAGACCGTTTGGAGTGTGATGAACTTCAGGATGAAATTGTAAACCCCAAATCTTGTCTTCTAAGTTAACGATCGCGGAATTGTCTTTAGAAAGGGATTTAAAATTAGGCGGAAGTTTAGTGACTACGTCCCAATGACTCATCCAGACCTGCTCGCTCTTCTGAAGACCTTTTAATAAAATATCTTCTTTGAAACTTACTTTTGCCTGTCCGTATTCTTTGTTAGTGCCGTGTTCTACTTTGCCACCAAAATAGTCTGTAATTAATTGATGACCATAACAGAGGCCTAAAACAGGGACTTTTTGCTTAAAAACTGCGGCATTAAAGGGAATAGCCTTGTTATTAACACTGGCGGGACCACCAGATAAAATAATTCCCCAGGCACGCTGGAGAGTTTTAGTATCGATAGTAGGCGGGTAAATTTTTGCTTGCACCCCAAGTTGACGCAAGCGACGGCAAATGAGGTGGGTGTATTGAGAGCCAAAGTCTAAAATGGCGATTTGATCTTTTTTCATACAACCATTGTATTATATTTTCTATGTATTGACAAATTAGCAAAAATAAACTAACCTTTCTTAAGACTCGGGTAAGTGACTCCCCCGAAGGGGGAAACATGCAACTTTTTATCTGCACGGTCTACTTCCTCAACCAAGCCGGTCGGATCGGAAACGAGATGACTGGCGTGTTCAAGGATCCTGACCCTGGCTGCAACAACCGGTGCTCTTCCGAGTGCCGACGAGACCCTAAGGACTGCCAAGACCTGGCCAAGGGCATGGGTCTGCAGTGCGCTCTGATGGTCGTACCCAAGTACAAGGTGACGTTCAACGGAGACCAAGTCCTTCTGCAAGGACGCAACCCTGGCGTGGCCTTCGAGATGGAGTACAACGCTGAACTGGCCCGCCTGAAGCAAGACCTCGGAGGGATGGAAGTTCAAGCAGCGGCTCCGAATGTCACCCACGAGAACTACCTGGCGGAAGGGGTCTGGGGAGAAGCCCAAGTCCTGACCCGCGAGAACCTGGCCCAGAAGCTACTGGAAATTCCGCACCTGTCCTTTGTCCACGGAGAGCAGACGCTCTACGCGGACCGAGACCCGGCGGCATTCGAAGCCTTTCTGGACCACCTCATCAACACCTAGAGGGAATCACTTACCCGAGTTCCCTCTTTTTTTATTTATTTTAATGTGATAAACTACAAACCATAAACCATTAACTATTTACCAAATATATGAAAGAAGCTTTAACATTTGATGACGTTTTATTGGTTCCGCAAAAATCTAATGTGTTGCCGCGGCAAGTAAACACTAGATTTAAATTAACAAAAAAAATCGAGTTAGAGATACCAATGATTTCTGCGCCCATGGACACGGTTACTGAAGGCAAGATGGCCATTGCCATGGATAGAGAAGGCGGACTGGGAATTATTCATAAAAATTTATCTATTAAAGACCAAGCTAAGGAAGTAAAAAAAGCTAAACAACAGAAAGCTTTAGTCGGAGCCGCGGTTGGAGTAGGAACTGACACCTTAAAGAGAGTAGAGGAATTAGTTAAGGCCAGGGTAGATATTTTAGTAGTGGATTCAGCCCATGGACATTCAGAAGGAGTAATGAGCACAGTTAAAATGATTAAAAAAGAATTTAAAGGTATTCCAGTTATTGCTGGCAACGTAGCCACGGCTGCGGCCACTAGAGATTTAATCAAGGCTGGAGCCGACGCAGTGAAGGTAGGGATCGGACCTGGATCTATTTGTACAACTAGGGTGATTGCTGGGGTGGGCGTGCCTCAGATTACGGCGATTGAAGAATGTGCTAAGGCGGCTCTGAAAACAAAAACTCCGATCATTGCTGATGGAGGGATTAAGCACTCTGGTGATATTGTCAAAGCTTTGGCCGCCGGAGCCAGCCTAGTAATGATGGGTGGAATCTTAGCTGGAACATGGGAAGCACCGGGTGAAGTAGTACTTGATAAGAAAAAGAAAAAATTTAAAGTTTATCGAGGAATGGGGTCTTTAGAGGCCATGAAAGCTGGTAGTAAAGATCGATATTTACAAGGAAGTATTAAAGAAGATAAAAAACTTGTTCCTGAGGGCATTGTTGGCAAGGTCCCTTATAAGGGATCAGTGGATGAAGTGGTGTATCAGTTAGTAGGTGGGCTTCGATCTGGAATGGGATATTGTGGTGCAAAAAATATTAGCGAGCTCTGGAAAAAATCAGAGTTTGTTCGCATAACAAATGCTGGGCTTCGTGAAAGCCATCCGCATGATTTAGTAGATATTCAGGCTGCCCCGAACTACTAGATTTCCCACTTGTGGAGAGTTTTGTTGTTTTTCTTAAGAAGAATATTTCCCTTTTTAGTTTTCTTTAGGTTGTATCCAGTTGGAACTGGTCTAAATGTTTTTTGTCTTAGTAAGTACCACTTGTCTTTGTTTGGATTATATCTGAAGATCTTACCATATACTGTGCTTCCTCTTCGTGAGGTTAAACCTATTTCTTGAGAAGTAGTTTTACCTAAGAAGTTTCTAGTGACAATGTTACGAGGATGTAGTTTAGGGGATAATCTTTTTTTCTCAATAATATTACAATTTAGATCGTAAAGATGGATAGTGGTACCTGTTTTATTTTTTACTACAGCAATATAGTTAGTGTCTAAGAAGCGGACTCTAAATGGAACTGCTCCACCTTCATTCCAAGCTTGGACTGAACATAGTTCTTCGTTGTCATTACCATAAAGAGTGACAATGCCTGGGCCTGAGTCTGTACCTGAGACTAGACCAATGTCTTCGATAGTGTTAACTGGTTCTTCCTCCTCTTCTTCGTCACCCTCCCCCTCTTCTTGAACAGTATCATTAACTGTGATGGTTACGGTTTGAGTGGTAGTATTTTCACCATCAGTTAATTGGAAGGTAACAGTATAAATTCCAGACTGCGTTCCATCTGGAGACCAATTAAATGTTCCTGTGTTATTTAGGTTGTCTGTAAAAGTGGAACCTGTTGGAAGATTAGAGGCTGAAAGAGTCAAAGAGGAAGTATCTGGATCTGAAGAGGTAAAGGAAATAAGTAAAACTGATTCTTCATCTATATTTTGAGTAGAGGCAATTGATCCAAAAGCTGGAGCGTCGTTGTCGGCAGTGATATAAAGATTAACTGTATCCGTAGAAGTAGCACCTTGAGTGTCTTCTACTTCTAAAGAAAAGGTACAATTAAAACTGGTGTCTTTATTTAAAACAGTAACAGTTGGAGTAGAGCTACTAGGACTAGATAAAGAACATCCATCTGAGGCGTCAACTGTTTCTAACCAAGTATAAGTTAAGGCCTGGCTTTCTGGGTCTGAAGAGCTAGTTCCATCTAGGGCCGTAGATTCATCATCTTCTGAGATAGTAATATCTGTACCAGCGCTAGCAGTTGGAGCTTGATTAGCTACAGTAGTAAATGACTGTGACTGCCAATCTCCTTGGCCGCCTTCGTTATGATTGGCAACACATAAGTAATAAGAAGTGCTAAAGTCTAAACCTGAATAAGTAATAGATGTTTTGTTAGTAGAATCTACCAAGGAGGAAAAGGCTACACCTGAGTCTACAGAACAATCTGAACCAGTTTGCATTTTCCAAGAAGTGGACTGGTGAGATCCCATCATGTCGCTAATAGTAGCCGAAGCTGTACCTGATAAAGCTATGTCAGTGGTTGAAGGAGATAGACTAGTTGGCTCCTGAGGAACAGCGTTATAAGTTAACGTTATGGCATCTAGTTCAACTTTTTGTGATCCACTTGAGATTAAGAAAGCTTTAAAATATAAATCTCCTGTACCTACATCTGTGGTGAAGTTTGTGATTAAATTATCTACTTCTGTAGCTGTATTATTGTGCACAGAATCAACAGACACCGCAGTCCAAGAGGAATCATTATGATAGTACCAATTAGTTCCATTCTTAGATAGTTGATAGGCCACGCTACCAGCATTAGCGGCTCCTAGAGTTTCTGTAAAAGAAATTATATTGGCGTAGGCTGGAACTGAAACAGGAATAATTTGTACATTATCGTAACTAACTTCTTCTTCTGAACCCAAAGATGCGCCCACAGTATTAGAGGTATATTTTCTAACAAATACATAGTCTGCTCTAAAATCAACTCGATCAAAAGAATAAATTTGTAAATGAGGAGCATCTGAAACTGCGACCACAGAGGTAGCGGTGTCTTCAGTAAAAGAACTACTAGGGTATTCAAATTTAATTGAAGTTCCTTCTTGGTAAGTGGCAGTATATTCATTCCAGCCAGTCCCATAAGTTACTGAGCTCTCTTCATAGGTACTTCCCCCTCTTTCAAAATATAAACTTGTGGAAGTCCAGAATCCAAAGTCAAATCCTTTTTCACCAGAATCTAAATCATCCTCGAATTGATGAGATTCTTCCACATATCCTAGATTAGACTTTGTCCCAGTAACATCAATATAAGCTTGAAAAGTAGTAATAGAGTCGTCTTCAACAATATAATTAGTAGCCCAAACACCTTCGGTAGCATTCATTAATAATGACCCGCCGGTTTCTTCTAAGATTCCGGTAGTGGTCCATTTATTTGTATCTACTGAGGCATCATCGAAATCGTCTCCAAATAGAAAAGTATTATCAATATTTGAAGTTGTGGAAGTACTTGCGTTTCCATAATGCATGTAAATAGTAGTATCAGTTGGGGTGGCGGCGATAGTTGGAACTTCAACCCAGATAGTAGCTGATGTAGAAGCGGTATAATCTTGAATCCAATAGTCTATTTCTGTTTGTCCGTCTGAAGTGGTAAATCTTAGATCATCAAAATCAGCCTGCATGTCTAAATCGTAAGTTATTGAAAGTTCAATTTGATGATCAGTTAAAGACGATCCGGAATTAGTAATAGTAATTGGTTTGCGATGACTAAGCCCTGGTAGGCTAGCAGCTTGATAAGTTGCTCCGCCTAAATCCTTTAAACGAGAATAAGTAGCCCCAGCATCCAGGGCAATGTCTATATAAGAAGAGTTATAAGTATAATCACTAGAGCTTGTAAAATGCCAAGCCTGAGAAGAAGTGGTGTAAGTAGAAATATCGTAAAAGCTCCAGTTGGTATTATTATCTGAGCTTAAACATCCTTTGTTACAATCTGCCTCAGTGGCATTGGCGTTGTTACTGTCTTGAACATTTAAATAGTGTAATATTCTAACTCCTTGGGGATCAATATTAAATTGAGTGTCTGGAGTAGAACTAGCTAAAGATAAGCGTTGATCTGTAGAATTTCCTTGTAAAGTTAAAAGATTGGAAACAGTAGTAGTGGTACTAGCTGGTAAAGTAAGAGTATCTGCAGAGCCAACTTGTTTAGTTAATTTATAAAAAGTATTAGTTCCAGAAATAGCTTGGCTGGTACCGTCTAAAACAACAGCTCCGGAACGAGGATTAAATGTTCCTCCGCCATTAGCCCAATTACCAGCGACATTGATTTGATAATTATTGGTGGTCACATCCAAGGTGCCAGCAGTGTTAGTTAGGCTTCCATCAATATCTGTGTCACTGGCTAGTTGAAAAGTATCATCAGCTCCATCGCTACTATTAATAATTAGACCATAATAAGAGCTAAAACCTAAGGTGTAGCTATCTATTCCAGAATCATTGTCTCCAATATATTCTATTGCTCCACTGTCGGTATCATTGGTTAAGGATGGACTTTCTGTTCCAATTAAACGTAAGGCTCCATCGTTACTAAATGTACCAGTCACTGATAAGGACTGGCCATTAAGAGAAAATGTTCCAGAGTCAATACTTAAATCTCCGGCTAGTGCTTCAGTGGTTCCAAGTTGAACAATTGCTCCTCCGGTAGAGGCTACTGCTAAATGATGATAGCCCCAATCTTGAGTACTAACTGTTCCAGTGGTTGGGTTATATTGGACAGTACTTCCTGAATTTAAAATTGGGTCTCCAGAATTAAGAGCTAGAGTCTCTGTTCCCTTCCAAGCAAAGACTCCGCCATCTTCAACGGTAATATGATTAGCAGATTGATTATCTAAATCAATATCGTATCCGTTCAAATTTAAAGTTCCTTCGATAATATCTAAATCTTGATCCCAAAGATCCATGGTTAAATTAGAGACCAAATTAACTGTAGGAGTCGAAGTTGCAGTACCTATTGATATATCAGAATTAAATAAAGCCTCAGCACCAGTCAGATCAAATGTTTGTGGTGATGAACCTGCAAAAACTAAATCAGCATCATTAGTGTCATAACTATAACAATTCGCTCCAATAGTAACATCTCCTGAAACCTCAATAGTTGATGTTGAGCCAAGTATTCTTCCATCAGGAATTTCTAAATCCCCATCTAGATATATAGTGTCTCCTGCTGACACGCTCACATAATTAGAACCTCCGCCACATACGGTTCCCGTGCCATTACAATCAAATGTAACATTATTAAATACACCAGAAGTAGCATATGAAGCTTTGTCAAAATTCCAAGTGTGAGCACCAGCACCGTCCCACATAACGGTCCCACTATTATTATTAAACACTCCACCAGCAGTGTGGGTCCAGTTACCAGAAATATACATGGTTCCAGTGGGTGCATTAAAAGTTCCATCTGTAATAATTAAATCTTCTAAGTCTAAATTAGCAGAGGCAGCATTAAGAACTCCACCAGAGACTGTTAAGTCATCGATGACTTCAATTTCGTAAGTTGATGCATTTAGAGTGCCAGCAAGAACGGTTAAGTCTTGTGAGCCATAATTCATGATTAAGTCTGAGACTAAATTAACAGTTGGAGTTGAAGATCCTGTACCAATAGTAATGTTTGAATTTATTGTTCCGGTACCGCCAGTAAGATCAAAAGTTTGAGGATCAGAGCCAGCAAAAATTAATTCGGCATCTGTATTGTTAAAACCATCCCAAGTAGAGGCAACTGTAACGTCTCCCTGAACAACCACTGATGTACCAACATTAAATCTACCATTAGTAAAATTTAGGTCATTATTAACATAAATACTATCTCCTGTGGAGATAGAAAAATAACCACCAGTTTCGCCTGAGTTATTAATAGTCAAATTATAAAAAACTCCAGAAGAAGAAATAGTAGGATAATTGGAATTAAAAGTCTCTCTATAACCATCAAATGTCACTAACCCATTATTGTGATTCCAGATTCCGCCGGCAGTATGAGTCCAATCTCCGGAAAAATTAAAATCTCCGGTCGTTCCATTAAGGGTTCCATCTGTAATGATCACATCATACAAATCCAAGGTCCCGGTGTCACCATTTAAGGTTCCTCCGGCTATATTTGTATCGTCTACCACTTCTAATTCATAGGCTCCGATATTTAAACTTCCATTAGTAATGGTTAAATCTTGGGTACTTTTATTTATTATAAAATCTGAAGCTAAGTTTACTGTTGGAGAATTTGAACCAGTTCCAATAATTGTATGAGCATCCCAAGAACCTGTGTACCCAGTTAAATCAAAAGTTTGAGTTCCTGTTCCAGAAAAAGTTAAAGAAGCGTCCGTAGTATCATAGCCATCCCAGGGTCCTATAGTAACATCTCCTTGAACTTGAATGCCTGCACCATTATAACATCTGCCATCGTAAAAAAGAGCATTACCATTAATATATAAAGTGTCTCCTGATAAACTCACATAAGAACCGGAGTCACTTGTACTATCGTAAGTAAAATTATTAAAAACCCCAGAGGTGGCAATGGTTGGATAATCAAAATTAAAAGTTTCTCTGTAACCAGTAAATTTTACTGTTCCTGTCAACGCGTTCCATTCTCCGCCAGCAGTATGAGTCCAGTCTCCAGAAAAGCTAATTGTTCCTGAGGTACTATTAAATATACCCCCAGCAATAACCACGTTCCCACTTATAGTAATATCTTGAGTTGCACCAGTAAATGTTCCGGAGGCAATGTCGAAATGAGAACTTCCAATCGTTAATTCTGCAGCTTGAGTAATAGTATTGGTATAACCTGAGTTTATATCAATTCCAGCCACACTAGCTGTGCCATCAATAGTACAAGCCGTATTTCCAGTACCATCAAAAGTAGCAATGTCTCCGGCTCCTACACCACTACCATTACTCCAATTACCCCCAACACTCCATAAGGCGCTTTCATCTCCCTCCCAAGTTACTACTGCGGCTTGAACTGGGCTAGAACTAAATAAAAAAACACTGATAACAGCGATAGATATAATGCTAAGAAGATGGGCTAATTTTTTGTTTTTTGTTTGTTTCACAATAAAAACAGAATTTTTATTTCTGTCTTTATTATAGCATAAATTTTAAGTTTAGGCAAGGCTAAATTCTCTTTCTAAGTTCTGTATGTCTTTTTTCTAGTTCTATAAGTAATTGACTTTCATTAACTAAGTTGTGAACCCGGTTAGAGATTACGAATTTACCGTTTATCATTAAATCTCTAACGTTTCTACCACCGTGAGTGATAAGATTTCCGATTAAAGTAGAAGGATTGTTTTCATCAAAAGGAATAAATCCCCTGTCTTTTAGTTTCCAAAGAGCTATGTCGGCTTGGTAGCCTGGTAAAATACGGCCGACTTTGTTTAGCCCTAAAACTTTAGCTCCTTGAGATGTTATCATCTTAAAAAGCTGAGCGTAAGTAAGGGGGCACTCTGAATCTTGGTGCATGATCTTGGCTTGAAGAGCCTCAGTTAAAAGATCTAAGCGGTTCTTAGAAATAACACTATCAGTGCCTAAGGCAATATTTTTTTCAGCGTCAAAGGCGTTATATAAATAATATTTAAACTTTCCAGACTTGTGAATGCGGTTAGAAGTGGGCAAATGAACTAAGCCAACGCTATGCTTACCTAGAAGTTTAATTTCTTGAGCGGTAAAGTGTACGGCATGAGAGAGAATTAATTTTTTACTTAGTAACCCGGCCTGGTGCAAAGCTTCAACTGGGCGGACGCCTAATTTTTGTTTACAGCTTTCTATTTCTTGTTCAGTTTCTCCGCAATGGATAGTTAGAATTAATTCCGGGTGTTTATCCATGGCTGCTTTTACTCTCTTTAATAGCGGCCAGGTAGCTCGATGAACACCATGCATGGTCAGCCCTACTTTTACTAGCGGATTTTTATTATTTTTTAAATGTTTTATGGCTTGAGAAAGATTAGCCTTAGGATCTGTAGAGCTAGCGCAACTCAAAGCATCGACTAAGCGTAGATGAGAAGTTTCGGCAGCCTTGGAAGTAGCGGCGGGAGTGTGGTAATGGCTTAAGATAGTAGTGGTCCCCATTTTTTGTTGCTCAGTAAAGTCACCTAAAGCAGAAATAAACAAGTCTTCAGTATTCATGGCTCGCTCTATCTCTTGAGCGCGCTCTAAAGATTCTTCGATAGTAGCACTTTCCCGTTCTAACATAGTAGAGGAACGAAGAAGATACATAGGAGGATGGGCGTGGGCATTAACAAAGCCGGGGGTAACTACTATTCCGCCCCTGTCTGAAGCGTCGTATATTAAATCGACGTTAGATGGTTTATTTTTTAGCTTAACTATCTTTTCTATCTTGTTATTTTTTATAAAGATAGAATGATGGCGTAAAATTTTTAATTTATCTTGCTCGTCCATAGTAATGACATAAGGAGCTTGGTAAATTAAAATAGTCTTGGCTTGGTCGGTTAACTCTGTATACCGACTGCGGTTTTTACGCTTAGGACCATAGCTGATTTTATCAACTTGTTCTAAGGTTAAATTTTGGATAATATTTTTCATAGAATTATTATATCAAAAAAGGCGCGGTTTGATAACCGCGCCCTTGATTTATTTTCGATCTTCAGGATCAAAGCCTTTACCAACTGGAATCATTTTACCAATAATTACGTTTTCTTTTAAGCCTCTAAGCTTATCGACCTTTCCAGTAACCGCAGCGTCGATTAAGACGCGAGCTGTTTCTTGGAAAGAAGCGGCAGATAAGAAACTATCAGTAGAAAGAGATGCTTTAGTAATTCCCAAGAGGACATTATCAGTCTCAGCCTTTGTTTTAACACCGGTATTAGCCTCTCTAAGTTGATCAGAAGTAATTAACTCACCATCAGAGAATTCTGTATCTCCAGACTCGGTAATTAAATGACGAGAAAACATTTGGCGGATAATAACCTCAACGTGTTTATCGTTAAGTTTTTGACCTTGAGAAGAGTAGATGTATTGAATTTCTTTAAGAATATATTTTTGAACAGCGTCTTTACCTTTGTGTTCATATAATTCAGCTAGATTAATACTTCCTTCACAAAGCTGATCACCTTTTTTAATGGCATCACCCTCTTTAACCCATAAAGAGAAACCAACTGGAATTAAATATTCCTCGATTTGCTCTTTTTGTCCTTTAAGAACAACTTCTTTTTTGGTTAAAGTAATAATCCCATCGCAGTTAGCAGGCATATCTTGTCCGTCTTTATCAGTAAAGAGGATGTCGCCTTGCTTAACCGCAGAAGTATCTTTAACTTTTACTTCAAACTTACTATTAATCTTATAAGTTGTCTCCATGTCAGCAACATGACGTAAGCGAACTGTTTTTTGCTTATTATTTTCAACTATTTCGTCTACCTTACCTTCTAAATCAGATAAAACAGCGGAGCGCTTAATACCTCGAGCTTCAAATAACTCTTCAACTCTAGGTAAACCTTGGGTAATATCTTTTCCAGCCACACCACCAGTATGGAAAGTTCTCATAGTAAGCTGAGTACCAGGCTCACCAATACTTTGAGCAGCAATAATACCAGCCGCGGTTCCTATCTTAACCATTTCATTATAACCAAGATCAAAGCCATAGCACTTTTGACAAGTTCCACGATTAGTATGACAAGTCATTACTGAACGAATAGAAATTTCATCAAGATCAAGCTTTTTTAAAGCTTCCATTTTTTCTTGATCAACTACTTCTCCAGTTTTAAGAACTACTTTTTTAGTCTTAGGGTTAACAACGTCTTCTGATAATGTTCTACCCCAAACTCTCTCAGCCAGATTTTCTCCCATTTCTTCACTTTCTTTTTTGGTTAAGACTAATCCTTCTTTGGTTCCACAATCTTCTTCAGCTACAACCACATCTTGAGCAACGTCTACTAAACGACGAGTTAAGTAACCAGCACTAGCTGTACGAAGCGCTGTATCTGATAAACCTTTACGAGTACCATGAGTAGAAATAAAGTATTCTAGTACATCAAGACCTTCTCTAAAACAAGTTTTAACTGGAAGTTCCATGGTGTCACCAGCCGGGTTAATCACTAACCCCTTCATTCCCATAACCTGGGTTAACTGACCCCAGGAACCACGAGCTCCAGAGTCGATCATTTGAAAAGTAGAGCTTTTCTTGTCTAGGCCTTCTTCAATATGTTCAGTGATATCATTTTTAACTTGAGTCCAAATTTCAATGGCTCGAGCTCGACGCTCCTCATCTGTTAAAAGACCCATTTCGTATTGACCTTGAATATCTTCAACTTTAGCACTGGCTTTATTAATAGCTTTGTTTTTATATTCAGGAACACTAGTATCGCTCATACCCCAGCTTAGACCAGATTTAGTAACGTATTTAATACAAAGATCTTTAACGTCATCTAAAAGCTGAACTGTTCTGTCTTGTCCCTGAGTAGAGAAACAAATGGCAATAATTTTCTTTAATTCTTTTTTACCAACTAAATCATTAACAAACCATTGATCTTCTGGAACAATTTGGTTGAAAATAATTCGACCAACTGAAGAAATGATTAACTTCTTCTTAATTCTGATCTTAATTCTTTGACGAAGACTGATATTCTCTAATCGATAACTCATTAAAGCTTCTTCTGTGGAAGAGAAAGCTTGTAATTCCTTATCTTTTTTATTATCTTCTTCAAATTGAGTCATGTAGTAAGATCCTAAAACAATATCTTGAGAAGGAGTTACCACAGGCTCACCAGTAGCGGGTTTCAATAAGTTCTTTGAAGAAAGCATTAGCTCAGCTGCCTCTTTTTTAGCCGCCTCAGTTAAAGGAACATGAACGGCCATTTGGTCACCATCAAAGTCAGCGTTAAAAGCTGGACAAACTAGAGGATGAACTTGAATCGCCTTACCTTCAATTAAGATAGGTTGGAAAGCTTGGATACCAAGACGATGAAGGGTAGGAGCACGATTTAGAAGAACATGCGCTTTGGCAATAATTTCTTCTAAAATGTCCCAAATTTCAGGACGTCCACTTTCGATAAATCTATTAGCAGAGCGAACATTGTAAACATATTCGCGTTCAATTAACTTGGAAATAACAAACGGTTTGAATAACTCTAAGGCCATTTTCTTTGGCAGACCACATTGATGAAGCTTTAAATGAGGACCAACCACAATTACAGAACGGCCAGAATAATCTACACGTTTACCAAGTAAGTTTTGTCGGAAACGACCTTGTTTACCCTTAAGCATGTCGGCCAAAGATTTAAGCATTCTTTTTTGACCAGTAGAAGCAGTAACTGTTTTACCATGGCGAGCAGAATTGTCGATTAAAGCATCAACAGCTTCTTGAAGCATTCTTTTTTCGTTACGTTGAATTACTTCTGGAGCATTTAAGTCTTTAAGGCGTTTTAAACGATTATTACGATTAATTACTCGACGATATAAATCATTTAAGTCAGAAGCAGCAAAACGACCACCATCAAGCTGAACCATAGGACGAAGATCTGGAGGAATAACAGGAAGAACAGTTAAGATCATTGAATCTGGTTTAATATCGTTTTTCTTTAAGTTTTTGAATAATTTTAAACGACGAATTAAACGACTCTTTTGATTCTTACTAGCAGTGGTAATATCTTCTTCTAATTCTTTAATTTTAGCCTCAAGGTCAATAGCAGTTAACAACTCTTTAATTGCTTCAGCTCCAATAGAAGCTTCAAAAACATGGCCATATTTAATAGCTAAGTCTTGGTACTTGCTTTCAGAGATCACTTGTAAAGGCTTTAAGTCTTTAAGTTCTTTTTTAGCTAAATCAACAGCTTCTTCTAAGTCTTTAATACGTTCATCACGCATTACTGCTAAGTTAATCATTTCTTGCTCTGCTTCAGACTCAGCCTTTACTTTACTTTTATCATTTTTAGCTGCTTGTAAAGCTTGTTGTTTTTTCTGCTTTAAGTTAGAAACTTGGTTAGAGAATTCTCCCTTAATCATGTTTTTCTTTTGTCCAGCTTCGTCGTCAATTTGTTTCAAAGTTTGTTCTTTTAATTCATCATTTACTTCAGTGATTACAAAATTAGCAAAGTAAACAACTTTTTCTAAAGTTTGAACAGACATATCTAGCATTAAGCCAACTTTAGAAGGAACGCCGCGTAAGAACCAAATATGAGAGACAGGAACGGCTAGCTCGATATGACCCATGCGTTCACGACGAACAATAGAGCGAGTAACTTCTACGCCACACTTATCACAAACAATTCCTTTGTAACGGATTCTTTTATACTTTCCACAATAACATTCCCAATCTTTTGAGGGACCAAAAATCTTTTCACAGAATAAACCGTCTTTTTCTGGTTTTTGAGTTCGATAATTAATGGTTTCAGGAC
Organism: uncultured Gammaproteobacteria bacterium; assembly: GCA_964572175.1. Taxonomy (GTDB): domain Bacteria; phylum Patescibacteriota; class Patescibacteriia; order UBA9570; family CAZNEH01; genus CAZNEH01. Next base: position 20,336 of record CAZNEH010000002.1, on the reverse strand, counting down.
GAGTAATTTCGCCAAAAGACCATTCATGAATTTCATCTGGAGAAGCTAGTTTTAAACGAATAGCTTCGAACTCTTGGGTTGGTTGTTCGTTTTGATTGTATGCCATATATTTATTCGTTATCTTGTTTAGACTCTCCGCCCTCGTCAGGAGACTCAGGCTCTTCTTTCTTTTCTGGTTCAATAAGTTCAACTTCAAGACATAGTCCTTTTAATTCGCGGACTAATACGTTAAAGGATTCAGGAATATTTAAGTTTTTGATTGGCTCACCTTTAATAACTGATTCGTAAGCTTTACTTCGACCAGGAACATCATCTGATTTAATGGTCAAAATTTCTTGTAAAGTATGGGCCGCACCGTATCCTTCTAAGGCCCAAACTTCCATTTCTCCGAAACGTTGTCCACCAAATTGTGCTTTACCACCTAGAGGTTGTTGAGTAACCAGAGAGTAAGGACCAATTGAACGTTGGTGAATCTTATCTTCAACTAAATGGTTTAGTTTAAGCATATAAGAATATCCACAAGTAACTGGTTCGTAGAATTTGTCTCCGCTACGACCGTCGTAAAGAGTAATTTTTCCAGATTCAGGATAGCCAGCTTTTTTAAGCTCTTCTGAAATAACAGATTCTTTTACTCTAGAGAAAGCAGGAATTGCAGCCTTATATCCTAGAGCTTCGGCAGCTAATCCTAAGTGAGTTTCTAAAACTTGGCCTAAGTTCATACGAGAAACAATACCTAGAGGATTTAAAATAATATCTACTGGAGTACCGTCTTCTCTAAATGGCATGTCAGCCAAAGGAACGATTCTAGAAATAACACCTTTGTTACCATGACGACCAGCCATTTTATCACCTACTTGGATCTTTCTTAGCTGAGCCACAGAAACTTGAATGGTTTTAATAACTCCAGAAGGAAGCTTATCGCCTTCTTCTTTAGAAAAAACTTTGATATCAACTACTTTTCCATGCTCACCATGTTCTAAGTATAAAGAAGAGTCTTTAACGTCTTTGGCTTTTTCACCAAAAATAGCGCGTAATAATTTTTCTTCAGCAGATAATTCAGTTTCACCCTTAGGAGTAATTTTACCAACTAAGATGTCTCCAGAGGCTACTTTAGCTCCGATACGAATAACTCCATTTTCATCTAAGTCTTTTAATTTTTCTTCAGAAACATTCGGGATGTCTCGAGTAATTACTTCTGGCCCAAGTTTAGTATCACGAATATCTACAGTGTAGTCTTCAATATGAATAGAAGTATATTTGTCTTGACCAACTAAGCGCTCAGAAATTAAGATAGCGTCTTCGTAGTTACCGCCCTCCCAAGGCATGTAAGCTACTAATACGTTTTGACCTAAGGCTAATTCACCTTTATCGGTAGAAGGTCCATCGGCCATAACGTCGCCTTTTTTAACTTTGTCGCCAATATTAACAGTAGGACGTTGATTCATACAAGTGGAAGCATTTGATCTAACAAATTTTCCTAAACCGTGAGTATAAACATCTCCTTTTTTAGTAGTAACTTTAATTTCATGAGAAGAAAGACTGGTCACTTCTCCAGCTTCTTTAGCTAAAACTACGTGGCCAGAATCGATCGCAGAACGAGCCTCTACACCAGTTCCAATAATTGGAGAATCAGGCTTAATACAAGAAACAGCCTGACGTTGCATGTTTGTTCCCATTAGGGCACGAACCGCATCATCATGTTCTACAAAAGGAATTAAGGAAGTAGCAATAGAAATAATTTGTTTTGGAGAAACATCCATGTATTCTACTTCGGAAACGTTTACAATTTTAGGATGCATGTTTTTTCGAGCTTCTACCATTTCTTTAACAATCTTGCCGTTGTCATCTACTTCTGTAGTGGCAGCAACAGTAGTGGTTTTTTCTTCTTCAAAAGCATCTAGCCAAGCTACTTCGGTAGAAACTTTTCCATCTTTTACTTTTAAGAAAGGAGTTTCAACAAAACCAAATTCATTAATTCTAGCATAACAAGCTAAGTGACCAACTAGACCAATGTTTGGACCTTCAGGAGTAGCAATTGGACAGATACGGCCGTAGTGAGTTCTATGTACATCACGAACTTCAAATCCAGCACGCTCTCTAGAAAGACCACCAGGACCCATAGCAGATAATCTTCGTTTATGCTCTAACTCTGATAAAGGATTAATTTGGTCCATGAATTGAGACAACTGAGAAGACATGAAAAATTCTTTAACAGACCCAATCACTGGACGAGCATTAATAAGTTGCCCAGGAGTTAAGGCATCAACATCAGTCGTAGACATTCTGTCTTTAACAATACGTTCCATTCGAGCTAAACCAATACGGAATTTGTTTTGAACTAATTCACCCACGGCTCGAACACGTCTGTTTCCTAAATGATCAATATCGTCAGCTTCGTCTTGAGTATTATTTAAGCGAATAATTTCTGATAAAACAGAAATTAAATCATCTAAGCGTAAAACACGGTTTTCTTTAGTAATAGGAAGATCAAAACCAAAACGCTTGTTGATTTTATAACGACCTACTCTACCGAAATCGTAACGAGAGAAGTTGAAGAACATAGAGTGGATTAAACCACGAGCATTATCTACAGTAGCTAGATCACCTGGACGGATTCTTTTGTAAACTTCTTTTAGTCCTTCACCCTCAGACTTGGCTAAGTCTTTAGTAATAGTTTCAGTAATAAATTTATGGTCACCAGTGTCTACTTTAGCAAAAGCTTTAATAATTTCTTCATCAGTACTTAAACCAAAAGCTCTTAATAAGGAAGTAGCGGCAACTTTTCTTTTACGATCAACTTTAACCCAGATAAATCCTTTAGCATCAGTTTCAAATTCTAACCAAGCACCACGATTAGGAATAATCTTAGCTCCATAGTGTCGGCGTCCTTTGATAATTTCTGAGGTAAAAAATACACCAGCGGAACGAATCAGCTGGTTAACTACTACTCTTTCAATACCATTAATAATAAAAGTACCGCGATCAGTCATTAAAGGAAAATCTCCTAAATAAACTTCTTGCTCTTTTTTAGTCTTACTTCTTTTGTTGGTTAAAACAGCGTTAACTCTTAGAGCAGCTTCAAAGGTAATGTTCTTGTCTTTAGCAACTTTTTCGTCGAAACGAGGTTCATCTAGATAATAATCGGTGAAGCTGATTTCTAAATCGCGACCAGTAAAGTCTTCGATCGGAGAAATCTCGTCTAATAATTCTTTAAGCCCTTCTTGTAAGAACCAATCGTAGGAAGCTTTTTGAACTTCAATTAGATTTGGCAATGGGATAGCGTCTTGTGATGATGAGAAATAACGACGCTGGGATAGTGTTTTTTTTGTAGGCATAAAAATAAAACCTCTCTGCGTGATTTGTTTTCACAGAGAGTTAATTAATTAGTTATTTTTACCTGCCTGCCGGCAGGCAGGTTGTAGGCCCTTTTATTGATAATTACCACTTAATGGCTATTAATATTTCACCTATGATGATAATAGATTTGTCAACTTTTGTCAAGCCCAGCTAAAAAATTGTCAAGTTTTTTGTCCACATGAAGAAAAAATGGCTAAAGTTAGGAATTCCTCTCCCCCCGCCCTCTCCACCTTCGTGGAGAGGGAGCTTTTTTATCCACAGGTTATGCAGATTCCTCTCTTGCCTCTCCCCCAGCCCCTCTCCACCTTCGTGGAGAGGGTAGCTATTAGCTGTTTTTAAGCAGTTTTCTAGCTACTTCTCTTTCGTCCCAGGGGATTTTCTTCATATTTTTACCAACAATAGCTTGTTCTGAGCCTTTAGCAGTTAAAACGACGATATCTCCGGACTCAGCCAGCTCAAAAGCCTTTTTAATGGCTTCTTTACGGTCTAAAATCTTAAATAATTTTTCTGGGGGAATACTTTGGCTAACTTGGTCTATAATAACTTGCGGATCTTCGTCATAGGGATCTTCGTTGGTTACTATTACATAATCACAATATTTATCAGCTAGCTCCCCTTTAATCTTTCGAACCCACTCGTCTCTACCTCCACCGCAAGATCCAGTGACAGTGATTATTTTATTAGTTTTTATTTTAGTTAAAAATTTATATAAAAGTTCTACGCCTCGAGGTTCGTGGGCATAGTCGACAATAACGGTAAAATCTTGACCTTCGTTGATTAGTTCCATACGACCAGGGACTCCAGGAAAAGTATATAAAGCTCGAGCGATTTGATCAATCTTAATTTCTTGAGACTCAGCAATCTTAATAGCGGCTAAAATATTTAATAAATTAACTTCTCCTAAAAGAGGAACTTCGAAGCGAATGTTTTTATATGTAAAATTTATTCCTGTTTTATCTACTTCTAGGTCGCTAACTTCTGACTGAGAGAAAGTATATTTTTGTTCAGCAGGCTGGTCTAAAAATTCTTTATGATTCTCATCGTCAATATTGATAACACTTACTTTGGGGTTTATTTTAAATAATTCTAGTTTAGTTTTTTTATAATTTTCAAACCCGCCATGAGCCTCTATGTGCTCTGGGTAAAGATTGGTGAAGACAACAACATTATAATCTATACAAGCATGACGCCATTGAAGGATTCCTTGAGAAGTGGTTTCAATAATTGCATAGTCGCAACCAGCGTCGACCATTTCTTTTAACAATCTTTGCATTTCAAACCGTCCAGGCATAGTCATCTTATAAGGATTCATTCTTTCTTTGTCGCCTATTTTTATATTAGCAGTAGAAGTAAGGCCAACCTTGTGATTAGAAAGAGTTAGAATATGCCAAACTAAATTAGCTACCGTAGATTTTCCTTTAGTACCGGTAATTCCGATAACCTTTAACTGGCGAGAAGGATGCTTATAACAAGAATCAGCTAAATAAGCTAGGCTTTTATGATATAAGGATAATCCTGATTTAGGAATTAACTTTTTAACTATTTGTTTCATATTTCTTCTTTCCTCACCCCCTAGCCCCCTCTCCACCTTCGTGGAGAGGGGGAATAGAAGATTATTATTTATATTATAAGGCTAACATAAAAAAGCAGATAATAAAAGGCCCCGACTTCAGTCGGGGCTTATTTTATATTGATATTATATCTCCCACTTGTGGAGAGTTTTATTGTTTTTCTTGATGAGAATATTTCCTTTTTTGGTTTTCTTTAGGTTATATCCAGTTGGAACTGGTCTAAATGTTTTTTGTCTTAGTAAGTACCATTTGTCTTTGTTTGGATTATATCTGAAGATCTTACCATATACTGTGCTTCCTCTTCGTGAGGTTAAACCTATTTCTTGAGAAGTAGTTTTACCTAAGAAGTTTCTAGTGACAATGTTACGAGGATGTAGTTTAGGTGATAATCTCTTTTTCTCAATAATATTACAATTTAGATCATAAAGGTGAATAGTAGTGCCTACTTTATTTTTTACAACTGCCACGTAAGTAGTGTCTAGGAAACGAACTGCGAATGGAACTGACCCACCCTCGTTCCAAGCTCTAACTGAACATAATTCTTCATTGTCGTTGTCGTATAAAGTGACAATACCTGGGCCTGATTCTGTGCCAGAGACTAGACCAATGTCTTCGATGGTGTTTACTGGTTCTTCTTCCTCTTCGTCTTGGACTGTGTCGTTTACAGTGATGGTAATATTTTGAGTGACTGCAGTTGTGCCGTCTGAGACTTGAAGAGTTAAAGTGTATGTTCCTGATTGAGTTGAGTCTGGGGTCCAAGTTAAAGTAGCAGTATTATTAGAGTTATCTGTTAAAGTTGAGCCTGTTGGTAAACTTGAAGCAGTAAAACTTAGAGAAGCAGTGTCTGCGTCTGTGGCAGTGTAGGTGGCAAGAAGAGTATCTTCTTCATCGATAGTAACACTTGTTTCCATGGAACCTAGAGCAGGAGCATCATTGTCTGCGGTGACAGTTAAAGTCATGGTGTCTGTATCCTCTCCACTTGATCCATCGTCAGCTGTAACTTGGAATTGGCAAGTGTAAGAAGTTTCTTTATTTGAGGTAGTGGCAGTTGTTCCAGAAAGAGTACACCCATCTGAAGAGTCTAAAGACTCTATCCAAGTGTTAGTTGGTGTGTCATTCCAGTCATCATCTGTAGAAGTAGCCGTTAAGGTAGCGTCAGTTCCTTCAATAACTGTTTGGTCTGAGCCAGCACTAGCGACTGGAGTAGTGTTTAAAGTAGTAAAAGTGGTACAAGCTGAATAACTTGATTGACCATCGTATTCATCGTCATATCTTACTTGCCAAGAATATTGGGTATGTCCTTTTAAGTCTGCCTCACCTAAGTGACTGTCTGAAAAAGCTCCACTTGCTTCATTAATAGTGGTAGATTCATTAGCGGCAACTGATCCAGAAGACCAAATTTCACTTCCTGAACAGTCTGAAGATTCATAAGTATTCCAAGTGCTGTAAGTATGAGTATCTGAATCTGAGTCTGAGTATGAAGAGGCAGAAATTGTTGGAGTTTTAGATTGATCTGTAGCAGCGTCTGTTGGCGAAGAGTTAGTAGGAGTGGAAGGAACATTGTTAGCAATGGTATTTTGACCAGTAAATACACTCCAAGTAGAATCACCAGCGGCATTAGTATGGCGAACTTTTATTTGATGATTAGTTGCTGGAGCAAGTTTTGTTTTACCAGCTAAGTCTCCTGAAAAAGTTCCGTTAGTAGTATTTACAGTTATTGATTCTAGGTTAGAAGCATCGTCTTCTGAATACCAAACTAGACTGTTAGCATCGCAAGCGCCATCTGTACAAACATACCAATCGGTAGAAGTATGGGAAGCACCATTTGAAGAATAAGCTGAGCTAGTTAGGGCCATGTTACGAGCAGAGTCTGAAGGACTAAGAGTTGGTTGGTCTGGAGCAGTGTAAAAAAGAGTATAAAGAGTACCGTTAGAACCAGCAGCCGCAGTTCCAGTGGCAGTTCCGCCAGTGGCTACGCCAGCCGCAGTTAAAGTGCCTAGATTGTCAAAACTGTCTACAGCGCTAACAGAGATTCGTCCTCCGCCTCCACCACCACCATCGTCTCCACTACCATCTCCACCAGGGCCACCATCAGCAGAAAATGTACCGTCTGAGCCAGCACCATTTGATATTTCACTAGCCGTAATATAAATTGACCCACCAGATCCACCACCAGAAGCATTAGTAGCTGCTCCACCAGATCCACCATCTACAGAAAGGGCACCATTATGAGTAAAAGTTCCATCAACATCTAAGCGAATTAATCCACCGCCATCACCAGAACCAGGATCATCAGCCCAAGCTGGACCGCCAGCAGAACCAAATAAATCAGGCGCAGTATTAGAGCCATAGACCACGCCACCATTACTATAACCTGCGTCAGAACCTAGTCCTCCAGCCCCACCAAAACCAGCCCCTTGGGAGCCAATCCACCCTCCGTCACTACCTTGTCCACCGCCATTACCAGCAGGCTCTGCATTTATACAAACATTATAATTTCCAGGATCAGTATCTGGGAAGTAACCATAAGAAGCACCTTCGCTAGCACATCCTTTTTCATTAGCATTAATACTAGAAGTGCTATCTATACTAAGACTGGTTAAATTTGTCCATTCAACATTAGAGTTAATAGCAGAAGAAGAAGTTACAGTAGCAGGAACAGCATCGTTCATAGTCCAAACATCTTCGGCCGCTAAAGTAAAAGTAAGAGCGGTTAAGCTCATGCTTGTACCAACGGCGGTATCAAAACTAGTAACATTGCTATCTGAGCAATCAAAAGTCCCGGTTAAAGTAAGAGCTCCGGTAACAGTAATTGAAGGAGTGGCCTCATCAGTTTCATCAGGGTCACCATAGTTACAATATTGGTTAGTTGCGGAAGAATCTACAGTCCAAGATGCTTCACTATAATCTGAAGCATAGGTAAAGCCATGATAAATATTAACAGCATTAGAGGTTGTATTTTCTACATAAACTGTTCCCTTGTCTCCAGCGGTTGCTCCATCAGTAATAGTTCCGCCAGCTACGCTAAAATCCGTAGAATCAAAACTATAATCACCACCAGCATATTTAACCGCGATACGCCCCCACCTCCACCACCGGCGTCATCATCAGTACCATTTCCACCATTTCCACCATCTGCAGCAAAGTCTCCAGAACCAGTTATGGAGTTAGCGGTAATATTAATGGATCCACCAGATCCACCACCAGAAGCTTTAGAATCTGGACCCTCAGCTCCACTACCGTTTCCAGCATTAGCTGAGATAGACCCGTCATGAGTAAAAGTTCCGCCAATATTTAATATAATTAACCCACCGCCATCACCAGAGGTTCCACCGTCATCAAAGGCTGGACCACCAGAAGAACCAAATAAAATTGGAGCAGTAGGAGACCCATAGGTAAGACCACCATCATCATAAGCAGCGTCTGTTCCTAGTCCTCCGGCTCCACCATGACCAGCTCCTTGAGTACCATTCCATCCATTTATAGAGCCATCTCCCCAACCAGCATCATATTCAGCGCAAACATTAGAAGCATTAGGACCCCAACCACCAGCATCAGACTCACCGTTACAGCCTTTTTCATCTACATTGATAGATGCATTAACATCTAAAGTAAAATAATCAACCGTGGTAATACTAACTCCATCTGCGTTTTCAGCGGTATGAGTTAAAATAACATTAGGGTTCACTGTAACAGAATTAACACTAAAATCACCAGTTAAAACACAGGTATTATTTCCTCCTCCGGCACTAAAAGCTAGGTCATGACTTGTGTTATAACTAGCTGAGCTCACAGCAGTATCAGTAACACAGCTAATAGTAGTTAATGCTTTTGTTTCTTGAGGAGGATAATTAAATAAAAAAACGCTGAGCAATATAATAAAAACAGCGCTAGATAAGTAAAATGCGTTCTTTTTTGTTTTCTGGGCCATAATAAAAATTTTTTTTAATTTGTGCCTATATTATAACACAAATTATTTCTTTTTCCTAACAGATTTTGGATCTCCATCTATTTGTGGTAAGAAGTGTAAAATAACTAAAGATAAAGCAGTAACAAAGCAAGCGATCCAGTATAATTCAGAGCCCACAGCCATACCAATAGCGGCGGCGACCCATAAAGCAGCGGCGGTAGTTAGACCCGTAATTTTTTCTTTGTGAAAGATAATTAAACCAGCCCCAAGAAATCCAATACCAGTAATAATTTGAGAAGCGATTCGAGAGGGATCAACTCCGGCTCCTATGATTCCAGAGGTAGAAATAATAGTAAATAAAGTTGCGCCCATGGTAACCATGGCGCAGGTCCGCATACCCGCGGCTTTGTTAACGGTTTCGCGTTCAATACCAATTAAGGCGCCTAATAAAGCGCTAAGTAATAATTGTCCTAAATAAATTAATAACATAATTTTATAATCGATGTTTAATATTATCACTAGCTTTAGAATAAGCCGTATTATTTAAAGTATCCTTAACTTGGATACGATATTGATATTTTTTCCATTGAACAGCAGAAGTGTCTAAGAAATTTTTAACTGTCACGGCTGTAGTATTAACTTTTTTCCAGTCTCCGGTTTTGCCGCCATCTTTAACTACTCGTCTAAAAATATTAAATCTCTTAACATGGCTTTCTCCGCACTTCCAAGTTACTTTAACTCCGCTAGATTTATCAGTAACATTTACTGACTTTGGTTTTTTAGCTTTGTTATCGACTAAATATTTGAATTGAGCTGTTCCTTTGGAAATATTTCCAGAGCTGTCTTTAGTTTTTATTCTTAAATAATAAGCTTTTTCGTTGCCACGGATTTTATATTTCTTTAAAGTCTTACCGGTTTGATAATCTCCCTTGGCCTTAGGCCCAGCTTTTTTATTTGTTCCCCAATAAACATAATAACCAGCTACGGACTTATTGTCAGTACCTTTAGACCATTTAAAATAAGGGCTTTTTTCAGTGGTGCGAGTATTTTTAGCAATCTTTTTCTTTTTATTAGGCTTTTTATAAGCATTAATAGTCTTAGGCTTGGTTGGGCGCTCTTCATCTTTAAGTTCGTTTAAAGCCTTGTTAGCATTTAAACGGCCAGAGCCATATTCTGTAGAAAGAGTTGATAAAGAATCAGCAGTATCTATAATTGTGTTGCGAATTTTTTTAACACTAGCAGTAGAGTCGTAAGATTTCATTAAACCAGCTAAGCCAGCGGTAACCGGAGAAGCCATGGAAGTGCCACTCATATAACCGTAGTAATAATAAAAGCCGTAAGTAGAATTATAAAATAAAGTAGAATAATCGTAGCTACCAGGAGCAGCTACATCAGCACAAGAACCATAATTAGAAAAATATGAAGCGTAGTCAGAGCTATCAGTTGAAGAAACTCCGAGCACGCCAGTATAACAAGAAGGATAATTAGGATACCAGTCTAAGTCTATAGTGTCGTTTCCGACTGCGGCAACAACGACTACTCCTTGATCAATAGCATTGGTCACGGCATTATATTCAGCAGTTGAATATCCATAGCTTCCTAGGCTCATATTAATAACGTCAGCGCCATTGGCCACGGCATAGTTAATTCCCTCGGCAATGCCGGCAGAATCTCCCCAGCCTTCGTCTGATAAAACTTGAATGGTCATGATTTTACATTTCCAACAAACTCCGGTAATGCCAGTAGAGTTATTTCCTTTACCAGCGGCTAAACCAGCGACATGAGTACCGTGAGTAACACCATAATCAGCATAACCGTCACCATCATTGTCGATTCCATCTGGGTCTGGGTTAGGATCATTATCATCATCTACAAAGTCCCATCCATAATAATCGTCAACATAGCCATTAGCATCATCATCTATCCCATTATTAGGGGTTTCTCCAGAATTTGTCCAAATATTAGCACTTAAATCGGGGTGATCTAGGTCTACGCCAGAATCAATGACGGCAATTACTGTTCCAGTCTTACCAGTGGTTTTTTCCCAAGCCTTAGGGGAATTTATGTCAGCGTCATTAGTTTGAGTATGGTGCCATTGATAAGAATAATAAGGATCATCCGGAGTTTTAGTCATTTTCCGCATTAAAACAGGCTCGGCATATTCGATGTTATCATCTCTTTTTAGGCCCTCTATTTCAGCGTTTAAGTCGTTTTCAGGGCTTATTTGAATGGTTTGCAGACTGTTTCCAAGGACTGGTTCTTTGTATTTTACTAGGATTTCTCCTTCTTTATATATAGGTTGGCCCACTTCTGTGGCTAAAACAGGATTTTGAAAAATAAAAAAAGCCGCAATAATGGCTATAAATATGGTCCCTACCTTAAATTTCATTTTTAATTTTATTTTTGTTTTTTGACTACATATGTATTATAGCAAATTTTTGACTTTTAGTCAAACATATATTCTATTACATTACCACCTTTATTCCTTCGGCTTCTAAAATTTCTTTAAGCCCCCCAGCCTCAGGACTATTTATATTAATATGAACTTCTTTAATTTGACTACCTATTAATTTTTTGGCGGCTTCAAAAGTTATGCCACAATGATGTAAATGGAGCTTCTCTATATTACTTTTGGCTAATTGAGAATAATCAATGTTATAAACATTCTCTAAGACTAGTACAACAATATTGCTCTGAGCTATTTCTTTCCAAGCTTCCTTTTTAACTTTTGTCTTAATTAGGGTTAATGTGTCTGTTTTTGGGTCTTGAAGAATTGTTCTCATTCTTTCAGGAGTTAGAGTGACATCTGATATATTAACCAGATAAATTGGAAAATTCTTAATTGTATTTTCTATTTCTTGTTGTCCAGAGCTAACAAGATTCGGCATATTGGGGCTATTCTGATCAGAGCTAATGCTTAGGACATACCCTTGGCCCTTAGATAAATATTCTTCGATGCCAGTAAAATATTTTTGGTCATTTTGCTCTCCCCAGCCACTTTCTTTTTCTTCTGTAATTTTTTTAACTTCAACTTTTTTCCCGGCTTCAACTAGTAAGTCATATCCTCCTCTTGTTATTTCTTGAAAGCGAAATGATGGGATAGCGCTATTAACAAAAAGACTTGCTTGAAAATCATCAATGGGAGCATTAATAGTTAGATGATTGAATTTACCTTGGTGCAATTTTTCAATAACAGTGTTGTCAGAGGCGTAGTATTCATAAATTGATAAACTTTTTATATCAGCTTGAACTAAAATATCAATAACTGACGAATCTATTTTATAACCTCTGATACTAACATGCTCTCTTGGTTTATCTAAAAAAGCCTGGGCCATTTCTTCAGTAAATTCTGGCCATTCTTGGGATGGTACGCTATATACACTATCAGAAATAACACCTAATAAAGAAAGGTCTTTTTTGTCTAATTCTTTGATGGCCTGTGGATTTTGGGGGCCAGATAAATTTACATGGTAGCTGTTTCCTTGATTAATAATAATTGCTTCTGAGGGACTAATCTCATACCCAAAGCGTAAATAAAATGCTTTATCTGTTATTATTTTAAGAATTGATTCAGACCCGACTTCAGTTAAAGATACGTTGTTTAAACTATCTATTTGAACTAATAAATTAGCCACCTCTTCTGATCTTAAGGAATTAACAGACTCAAACCCAGGAAGGCTATTAAATCTATAAATTATAGCTTGTCTTGTGTCAGGATCCATTGAGTCATTATTGACCAAGGCCTTAAGAACCTCTGTGTCTATGTCTGTAAATTTTGCTACATCTCCATGATACAACTTCTTTTCTTTAATATTATCTAAAGTTAAAGTATTAGTAGGAATATACTCAACTACATATTCATTACGATCAGGATTAGAATAAAAAGGACTTGGCTGGTCGTCTGGATTTTCCCAAGCCGAATAAGTGACTGGAGATGATGGAAAGGTAAATAAAGAATCGTGTAATTTTTTTGTTGATACTCCTTGCATGTTTCCTTGACCATGTTCGTAAAGACCATGTTGGGCTAAATAGCCAGTAGCTAACATTTCAGAAGTGTCTAAAGATAATTCACTTGATGGTTCAATAAAACTATTTCTTCCTTCAACAACTAGCTCTTGGCCATCGTCTAGGGTAATGGCTACTCGAACATGACCAGGATTATCTGGCCGACCATCGCCATCGTTGTCCGCTCCATTAAAAACTTGGGTTTTAATCTGTTCAGTATCTTCAGGAAAGATTTCTGACCAAGCAGCAGTTAATAGCTTCCACCGAGCTTGGCAATCTCCAGATCGATAATCTCTTTCTAGACCAGTGTCCTCAGAATCTATTTCTTCGGGGGAAGCTTTAGACTTGATTAATAATTCTATTAAAGAATTTTGATGTTTATTATACTCTCCTTGTTCAGATAATAAATAATCAGCAATTTCTTGTTTACTTTTTCCTTGATCTTTTAATTCTTGGGCCTGAGTAATAATTCTATTTAATTCTCTAGTGGCTAATTCTAATTCTTCTTGAGAAAAACCTTGTTCTAAATATTCAGATTGTAATAAAAAACCATCCATGTCTTCAATGCCTTGGCCTTGTTCTAATTGAGCGTTAATATCCTTAACTAAAACAGCTACGTCGTCTGTACGTAGCTCTATGCGAACTCTATCCATTATTTTATCACTTTCCATGGCTACTGGAGCGGCTCCATGAACAAACAAAGAAATTAACCCAGCATATAATAATCTGTCCTTAGCTTTTTTCTTTTTATCTTCTAATTGTCGACTAAATCTTCTTTCCATATGCTAATTATAGCAAAAAATGGGCCTTTCGTCAATGTATTGATAATTTAAATAGAATTGATATAATTAATATATAATATTATAATAATTAATACATTTTATATGAAAAAACAAGTAAAAACAGTTAGCTTAATGGATTTAAGGGCTAATATTGGGTCTTTGATTAATGAAGTTTATTATAAAGATATAATATTAGTGATTGAAAAATATGGAAAGCCAGTTTGTCAGATAATTAAACATGAGAAAAAAATACCTGAAGATAAGTTTGAAAGGCTAAATAAGAAGGTGGATCGTTTATGCAAAAATCTAAAGATAGAATAAAAAAAACAGGAGCTAGCTCACGAGGAGGTAGCTCCCTTTGTCTCACGCTTCGAGCGCTTGCTCCAAGTCGTAGACGGCCTTGCGCCACTGACGGTCAGTGCCCTTGACTGCGGCTTGGACCGCGGTCAGAAGTTTGCGCTGCCTGGGATCGCCTTGATCGATCTGTTGCTGCCAGACCAGGATCTGCCGATTGCGGCCCTTGATCTTCTCGAAGTGTTGGATCAAGGCTCTAAGGTCGCCGATGGGGATGTTTGGGGTGTGCCGGATACCCAGTTCCTTGGCTTGCTCCAAGGCAACGGCGTAGCTCTCAGCTTCTACTACCAGTGCCCTAGCTTCCTGGACGTGATTCTTGCGGACCAGTTTGATGAACTTGACCTCGACCTTGACGATCCTAGCCCGTTGAAGCCAAATAGAAAGTTCGATAGCTCGCTGAGCAGCGGTCTGGAAGCTGGTCAGGCGAGCGTTGTCTCCAGCCTGCAGGAAGCTGGTGAGCTCGTCGATAGAACACAGCCACTGCATCTCCGGAGGGAGAAGAACCATGACCTTCTTGGAGACCACTTCCTGGGCTAAGACGATGAGATCGAGGATGCGACGCTCGTGCTTCTGCTGGCGCTGGAGACGAAGAGCCCGGGCCTCACGCTGGCGCTGCTCCCCTTCTTCACGGATGCGATGCTGCTCTGTCTTTTGATAGCGCAGGAATGCGTCACGATAGAAGGAGAGACCTTCTTCGGCGAAGATCATCTGCGCACCAGTCCGCCTCAGACTCCACTGACCATCGGACGGCATCTTGGACATGTAGTGGTGGCAGATCTTGAAGTCGATGAGCAGGAGGATGAGGAAGTACGCGGCAGCCAGGAGGAAAGGGTAGGAGATGGTGAAGAGGAAGAGGATGAACATGATGCAGAAGAAGATGCCTCGACGGATGCGGGAGTATCGGCCGAAGGCGAAGTGAAGAAACTTGTCCATGGAGGACTCCGATGTTGGAAGGTGCCTTTTAGTTTTACTATTTTATGACAAAAAGGTCAACTGCTGTGGCAACATCTTCCCTTGTAATAAAAGGTAATCTCTAGCTTTGGGAATATTTAATTTAAGCTTTTTTAGCTCATAATCTTGGGTAATGCACTTGGATTTACGAAAATCTAAGATGTTGTCAGCCGTTTTAGGGCCGATTCCGGGTATTTTCATTAATAAGTCGCGATCAGCTTGGTTAATTTCTATGGGTTTGGATAAATTTTGTTTAGCCCAGGCTTGTTTGGGGTCCATGGTAAGGTATAGATTCTTTTTATCATTATAAACAAAGTCTTGTTTGTTGAACCCATAAAATCGTAATAAAGCATCGGCCTGATAAAGACGCCATTCTCGTTTGGCTCTAGATGGCGGAAGAACCCCGCCTTGACCCTCTTGGTTAATAGGTTGAAAAGCAGAATAGTAAACTCGCTTAAGTTTCATGTCAGAATAAAGATTGTCGGAAACATCTAAAATATCTTGATCACGCTCGTCAGTGGCACCCACGACCATTTGAGTGGTTTGGCCATGATTTAAATTTAAAGTCTTATTAAACTGCATGGGCTTGAGTAGGTCAGAGTAATAATTTTTGTCTGGGCAGGTTTGTTTTAAAAATTTAGATCCAGGCGCTTCGAGGTTTACGCTCATGCGATCAACTAACTTAGAAGCATACTCTAAAATATCTTCGCCGGCGCCAGGTAAAACTTTTAGATGAATGTATCCGCCAAATCCCCAACTACGAATTAGATATACACATTGGATCATTTGCTTCATGGTGTAGTTTGTCGTACCGATGACGGCTGAGCTTAGAAAAATTCCATAGACCCATTTTTTTCTAACGAGCTGCATAAAAAGTCTGGCTAATTCTTCAGGTTCGAATGTTGCTCTTTCGATATTGTTTTCGCGGCGAGAAGCACAATATTTACAATTATTAACACAAGCATTACTCATTAATACTTTTAATAATTTACAACCAGGATCACAAGTGTCGTGAGCCGCAGCTTGGCCTAATATTTTTAGTTTTTGTTTAATATTCATGCCTCTCCCCCAGCCCCTCTCCACCTCTTGTGGAGAGGGTAGCTATAATTAGTTAATAAACATTTTATCCACAGGTGGCTATTGACGTTCGGTTTCTGTTCGGGTATTCTTAAGATAACATAAGAATATTAAAAAAACAAATATGTCTCCACAACTAACCCCAAAGAAGAAGAAAATCATTGATTTTATAGTTAAATACATCCAAAAGAACGGTTATTCCCCCACTTTAGAGGAAATAGCTAAAAAACTAAAAGTATCTTCTAAGTCTACGGTTCATCAACATTTAAAAGAATTAGAAGAAAGTGGATATCTAAGTAGGGGTGAAAATAAGGCTAGAGACATCATGATCACTAGCCCAGATATGGAAGAAACACACACTGATGAAGACGCCGCTTATCGATTACCAGTAGCCGGATTAATTACGGCAGGTGAACCAATCGAAGCTGTAGAAGATAAGACAGAGACTATGGCCGTACCTCCAGAGTTAGTGAAAAATCCTAATACATATTTGTTAAGAGTTAAGGGAGACTCTATGGTAGAAAGTTTAATTGCTGATGGAGACTATGTAGTAGTAGAGAAAAAAGACTATGCAAGCAACGGAGATATTGTTGTCGCCTTATTAGAAGATGGGTCAGCAACGTTAAAAGAATTTCATAAAGAGAAAAATTATATTAGATTACAACCTAGAAATAAAAACTATGAGCCGCTTAAAGTTAAGAATGTAATTATTCAGGGTAAGGTGGTTGGAATCATTAGAAAATTTAACGCCTAAAAACCTTTCGGTACGATTTTATCTCCCCGACTAAAGTCGAGGGCTAAAATCACTCAAGGTTTCATAATAAAATTAAAAATATAAAAATATGTCTTACTCCAAAAAATCTAATTTACCAGTAGAATACCTTCCGGGTATTGGAAAACGTACCGCTAGGGTTCTAAAAGCTTTGGAGATAAGAACAATCGGACAGTTCCTTAATACCCCGGAAAAAGTATTAGTCGAGTTATTCGGACCTAGTATTAAGAGAGCCTACGCTCAACCGGTTAAGCAAATTAAGAGAAAAAAAATAAAGACCGTTCAGAAAAATAAAAACTGGTTTCAGAAAGTTCAGTTAGCATCACAATTTATTTCAATGCTTTAGGGGTTTAAAGCAAAAAAAAAGATGGGCGGTCCTCGAGGGAGGAGCGCCCGTTTTGATGTTAGACTGCGTGGGCCCAGGGTGAGCTAGCGACGCTCGAGGAAGTCCAAGAGCTGGCGCTGGTCCGAGTTGAGGTTGTTCAAGTCGCCATGGAAGTTCTTGCGCAGACCAGGAGTGCAGTTGGAGCACGCCAGCTCTCGACGAGAAGGCTCTCCTCGACCATGGGACAATTGAGCCAGAAGGTAGCCAGCAGTCCTGACCTGAAGGCGAGCACACTTGGGACCAGCTTCACCAAGAGCATGCTCGACCTGCTCGACGCTAACCTCCTGACCAGAGCGCTGAGCCATGAGCACATGCCAGGCATCTTGGTCTACGATCTTGCAGATGGTGGTAGTGTGAATACCGGCCTCGCGCAGGAGGACGGCAACTCGACCGTAGGTCATGCCCGAAAGGTGGAAGCCCATGTTCTTGCGAGTCATAGACTCGGCCGCGGTGGCGAAGCGAGGCCCCTTGATCGTGTAGTACCAGGCCCCTCGATGAACCATGCCCAAATCCTGATTTTCGCTAGCCACGGTGGCGACCATGTTGTTGAGCATGGAGCAGAAGGGCTGAGCGAAGGGAAGATGGAGAGGCGGCTTCTCGAAGAAGGCAAAGTCCTGCTCGTTGCAGTGAAGCTGCTCGAGGATGGCCAGGTCGCCGACGTACATACCCTCGTTGTAGAGCTTGTCACCGACGTAGGTACCGACGGCGCTGGAGTTGATCAGGTGGGTGACGCCGAAGAAGATGAGGCTGGCGACCAGCTGCTTCCAGGGCACACCGGTGGGCGACCACAGATGACCCGGACCATGCCAGTTGACCAGGACCACGGAGCCATGCTCACCCTCGATGACGATGAAGTCCCAGGGAGCGCGATGGCCAGCCAGCTTGGGAAGATTGATCTGACCAGGCGGAATGCGCCAGACCGTGATCTTGGGGCCGATGTCGTAGTCTCCCATGATGTCGGCGATGTTCTCTGGAGAGAGAGGGTCGTTGGGACCAGTGGTACCAGTAGCCAGAGCGACGACCGGCCCGTTGAGCGGACGATCCATCATACGAATTTCGTAGTCGGGCACGATAAAGACCTCCTTGAGGACTTTTTTGGGGGGGGAAGGAACGAGTGAAACAGGGGTATATCTTAGCTGATATTAACTAATTTTGCAACCTAGTCTGCTACGCTAGCTTCGCAGGATTTATATGAGGGAGCTTTGGTGGGCGTAAACTTGTTGAGTGTTTTCCGCGGTTAATATATTTTTTATAATAAAATCTTTTTTATTGGAAGTTTTATGGCAAAAAGCCTTGAGACGTTTAGCGTCTTTTTCTAAAATGTCGACTTCTTGGTCTGTAATTTGTCGACTGCCGTTATCGTCAACAGTATAATATCTTATTTTAATGCGGTGATGTTTTTTAAAGGCCTGGTCTATGATTTCTCCAACAGTAGACTCTTGTTTCCAAGAAGAAGGAATAGGAGTGAGGTTTCCCCCAGTAGAATACCAGAGGTGACCTTGATTAAGGCCGTACTCGTAAACATAGCGAGTGACCTTAACATCGTCTATACAATAATTAGCTAGTTTTTCAAATTGCTTGGTGCGATAATAATTAATAGCGTCTAAGCCTGAGCCAGATTTACCAAAACCAAGAGTAGATTGACCAACGCTATCTAATTTAATTCTAAAACCTATTTCTTTTTCTATTTCTGCTAAAATATCAAGCTGAGGCAAGCTGTCTATTTTAAAGTTTTTAAAATAAGGCTGAAGAACAGGGTTATCAAATCCAATAGTATTAAAACCAATTAAAAGGGGCTTGTCTTCCATCATTATTTTCTCTAAAGCTGGTAAATCTTTTTCCCAAAACCCAAAATACTGGTCTTGTTTATAAGAATAGATCCCAACAAAAGAAACGCCTAGTTTATGGCGATTGTGGTGACCTCCGACTTCGTCAAAAGATTTTTGGCTTTCTAAATCTAAAACGATTGCGTTATTATTCATTTTCCTCTTTCATCTTTTTTTCAACTTCCTCCTTTTTAGGGCAAATCTCTAAGAAATCACAATTCTTACAATACTTGTTTAAACAAGGCAAGAATTCTTTTTCTGCTTTTATTTTTTCTATTTGTTCTAAGATGGTTTCACCAATTAAAGGAAACTCATCTTGATCAATATCAATAGTATACCACTCATCGGTTTTTAAATAAAGATAAGACGCCTTCGTGATCGGCTGTTTTAAATTAGCCGACATGATCATGGCGTAAAGCTTGAGTTGAATCTCAGAAACATCGTCTTTATCGAACTTTCCAGTCTTATAATCTATAACATGTAAGCTCTCTCCTTCTTGGTCAACTCTATCGATACGCCCTAAAATTTTTACATCTGGGGTTAAGTCTGCGTCGTAGTAATCTTCTAGACTAATAGGAGTTTTAGTAACGTCGTTTTTGTGAATATAAAGCTTTAACATTTTTAAAGCTTGGAGCCCCCACTTTTTTTCATCGTCTACTCCGCTAAATCCTTGGCGATTTTCCATCCAGCGCTTACGCAAGAGGTGTTCTAGGTTGGGCCAAGTACGTTCCTCGGGTTTTAGCTTGTCGTAAAAGTCGTGTAAGGCGTTATGGACGTGGGCTCCCATGGTTAAGTAGGGCTTGGCGGTTTTGTAATCTTTAGCTAAATCGTCGATATAACAAAATTTGTACTGTTGAGGACAGAGCTCAAACATTTTTAACTTAAATGGTGAAGCTTTGAACATATTAGTTACGGTCGCCGGGATATATACCCTCGCCAGGAGGCTCAGGTTATTTGGCTAGTTAATTAGTTGGCTCGCCTGGAGACTCACCTTATTGGCAGTTACACTATTTACATAACTACATTTTTACATTATTATAACAATAAGGCAAGACTCTCTCCCTCTATAAAGAGAGTCTTATGTTTATTCCAAATAAAAATTATCCTGCGTTTTTTATCACTATAAACGTTTATAGAGCAACGAAGATTTTTGATATTAATAAATATTGTGAACTTATTTTAAAATCTCTTGAGTTTGCAGAGAAAAAATATGGTTTTAAGATAATAAATTACGTTATAATGCCTACTCACCTACATTTTATTTTATATTTTTTAAATCAACAAGATTCTAAATTTTATCTAAGTAAAAGAGGTGGCTGCAGTGGAGAAGTAACAAAAATTAATAA
>CAZNEH010000001.1:0-92105 GCA_964572175.1 uncultured Gammaproteobacteria bacterium | reverse complement strand
CTAAGAACAACGGATCCACAGCTCTAGACTTCAACCAAATAGTTTCTTCATAATTCTCTGGATCATTTACATACTTATCTTGATTATTCATTTTCTCCCAATGCTTAGCAAAGCCCTCATCTTCTTTAGCAATTTTTTTCATCTGATCCACTACTTGCCAATCATCAGTATATAGATCATCTAAACTTAATAATTTATTTTCTAATAAATATTTTAATGCTTTTCCAGAAGAATTAAACATAGCTGCTGTAGCTAAATTAGAATAATAAACCCTATTCATATGCTCAAAATACTCCGCAAATAATTTTCCAGACTCAAAATCTGGAAACACCCATTTCTCATCTTTAACCTGAAGAAAATCTAAAACATTTTTAGCTTTTTCTCTAACTTCTTCAGCATAACCAAATCCATCTCTAAGAGAGTAATCTAATCTATCTGCACATACATCTGGTAATTCTGTTTCTTGTAAAGGAAAATTATGTTCGTCTAAAACAAAATTTACATCTAAATCATACTTGGTTAAAATTTCTACTATATTAGTTTTTTCACGAACAAACTTATCAAAAATATTATCTTGATAACATTGCCTTTGTTCAGAATTAACATCTTCTAAGGCATAATCAATGGTATGAGAAAAAGCTGAGTGACTGACATCATGAATCAATCCATTAATTTGTTCTTCTAAGCTAGCTCCATATTTTCGAAGTAAGCACATCGCCCCCAAAGAATGTTCAAACCTAGTGGCTTGAGCAATCCCATTTCTATAACCATATCCACCTTGTAAAATATTTTTCAATCTTTGTAAGGCTGGAGACTCTATTAATTCTAATAACACTGGCTCGGTAATATCAAATTCTCCATAAACTTTATCTATATACTTCATAAATATTTTTTATCTTTTAACTCGTCAGGCATAAATTGCTGATCCCCTGACCCATATCCCAAATCTTTCATCAAGTCAGTAGGAGCGTTTCTTATGGAAAGTGGAACTTCTAGATTTCCATGTTGCTCCACATCTTGGCGCGCCTTAAAATAGGCATCACAAACCGTGCGATCTTTTTTACACTTAGCTAAATAAATCACACATTGGGCTAAAGGCAAGTTACACTCTGGCATTCCCATTTTATGGGCTGAGTCATAAGCCGCGTTAGCCAGCAACAAAGCCGTATTATTCGCTAACCCCACATCTTCAGCCGCAAAATTCATTAAACGTCGCGCAATGTAAAGTGGATCTTCCCCGCCTTCTAGCATTCTGGCGAGCCAATACACCGCTGCATCAGCATCCCCTCCTCGCATAGACTTATGCAATGCCGATATAATATTGTAATGCTCTTCTCCATGCTTATCATAAAGTAAGTGCGATTTTTGCAAAACTTCTTTAACTTCTTCTTTAGTAATTTTCTTCCCACTCTTAGAAGCCGCTTCCAAAGTATTAAGCGCCATCCGAGCATCACCATTAGCTAGTCCTGCAATCAACTCTATTACTTCTTTATTAATCTTGAGTTTCAACTCTTTAATCGGTCGCTCTAAAATTTTTACAATCGCTTCTTTACCTAATTTCTTTAACACAAAAACCCGCGACCGCGAAATCAACGCTGAATTAACTTCAAAACTTGGATTTTCTGTGGTTGCTCCAATAAGGGTGACTGTCCCCTTTTCTACATGAGGCAACAACGCATCTTGTTGTCGCTTGTTCCACCTATGTATTTCGTCAATAAATAAAATTGTTCGAATCTTTAATCTATTCCCCTGCTCTGCTTTTTCCACAATCTCTCTTAAATCCTTTAACCCACTTGAAGTGGCGCTCATTTGAACAAACTCTGAGTCTGTTTTATTAGCAATAATCCGAGCTAATGTTGTCTTCCCAGACCCTGGAGGCCCCCAAAACACCATTGACGGTATTTGATCACCCTCGATCGCTTGTCTTAAAAAACTCTTTTTCCCCATTAATTCTTCTTGCCCAAAAAACCCCTCTAAATCCTCTGGTCTCATTCGCTCTGCAAGTGGGGTGTTATTCATTTTACTTATTTTCCCAATATTCTTCTGCTTCTTCCTCCATCTTATCTAAACGAGTATAATAATCCGGAAACTCATTTAAATGGGCTAAAGAAATCTTACCAGTTATCAATGGGTCATCTCCAGTAACGTCAGTCACTGAATTCTCAGTTCCATGTTCTAATTCTACGTCCATTCCTCTACGAAACTGTTCTACATCAAACTTAGACCAATCAATGCCTAATTGTTCGCCAATTTCCTTGGCTTTTTCAGCTGTAAAGTGTTTTGTTTTATCGCTCATAATTTTTTTATTACTTTTTTATAAATATTTTATATTAATGGGATTATTCCTATCCTCTTTCCAGTTCCTTGGATTCGCCTGTATATACCTCCTAATCATTTCTAATGATAATTTATTTCGAATAATGTGATCATGATACGACCGCTGCCAACGGAAATAATCCTTTCTAAATTTCTGCCGTATTTCATTGGTCACCGCATTTTTATACGATTTTATAACCTTAGACAATAATCCATAATGACGACCGTATTTATCACATGTCTTCGTAGGGACAGAACAGTGTTCTGTCCCTACACGGATAATCGAAATTATTAAATGGACATGATTAGGCATTATTATATATTCATCAATAACCACATTTTCATAAAAATCCTCGATCTCTTCTAAGCATCTTTCGGCAATCAACCCTCTTTCATTTAAAAACATTTTGCCATCTATGCAATCACCAAAATATTCAATTCTCTGATGGGTACAAATGGTTATAAAATAATAACCAGAATCATTATAATTATAACCTTTTAATCTATTTCTTTTACGTCCTTTTTTAGCGTAACCCATGCACATTATTAATAATAAGTCAGGATACACTATTTTCCTATATATTTTACCTCATTTTAACCTCTTGGTCAAAAAAAATGCCGCTGCTCTCGAGTCTCTTGACTCGGTCTTTGCAGCGGACTTGTAGCCCTAGGGCAACATCTCCATGCGCCTCATGACATCTTTCAGTTCCTGGGTAGTTGCCGGACGACCCTTGACCAGGCAGTCCCAGGAAATGATCAAACGCCTCACCACCGGATACTTGATCGGACTCCCGTTCTTGGCCCAAAAAACATCCGTCATGTCCAAGCACAGGCCGGCGTTGGTCTCCACATTACGGGCGAACACCACCTGGCGACGTCGCTGACCGGGACCACCGAACAGGAAGTGGACGCAGGAGAACCGACCCGGATCCTGACGAATCTCTTCGATGAAGGCGGCAGCCTCGTCTTCAGGCAACTCCGGAGTCCAGGCCAGCAGAGGCCGCGAGAAGTACAGGCCCACTCCCTCGTGAGGAGTTCTCACCTGACCAGTCACTTCCTTGGACGTCACGCCCGTCAGAGCCAGCGCGCCGAGCTTGATCATCACTCCCTTGCAGCTATAAGTCTGCAGTATGCCGTCGTCGTTCTTGATGAACTTCACCACATAGCCAGTAGACTCACTCATACGGAAGACTCCTTGGTTTGGGTTGCACCAATCTTAATATAAAAACCCATCCCCGTCAAATTTTAAACCTGCCTGCCGGTAGGCAGGCAAAAAAAAGAAGCTGCTCCCCGGCCTTAACCAGATCATCACAGCGAATCGAGCCACTCTTGGTGACGCCTCTCATCGAGACTGTCTGCCCACGCATTCATCTCCCGAATCAGCCAGGCCTCGATCTTGGGCCATCGGTCGAGGACAACGTAGTAGCAGATTACCACGAAGTAGACTGCCACAATCGCGAAAATCTTCACTACTAACCCCTCCTGGTTGAATTCGCGATACTGTTGATCAGAGACTTGGCCATGATAGCCATCAGCGGAAGCAGGACGCCCCCAGCATACAGACCATAGATACCATTATCTCCGCAGAATACGGAACCGATGAACTCCATCATGTCTCACCTCCACCCTGTACACAATTCTAATTATGTCCAAAGTAGAGGTAGACAACGCAAGTAGATCCCAGTCACCCACCCCTTTCGTTCGGTCGTCGATGTCCATCACGCGGCGGCTCCTTGCTGCTCTTGGAACTTGATCTCGGAGAAGTCCATCTCGAAGTCACGACCGAGAGTCTCGGCGCACATTCTGGCGATGGCCCTCCTAATCGAGAACTCCGGCTTGCGGAGATCAGGATCTCGGATCAACAATTCGAAAAGTAGCTCAGTATACGCCTCGATCAGCTTGTCCATGTCAGCTCCTTGGGGAAGGGTGTCCTGATATGAAACCAGGACGGGGGGATGCGCACAATAATCAAATTATTTTAATTACTCTGCGCATCCCCTACTTACGTTGTCTAGTAATATAAAGAACACTTAAAACCTAGCTTATTTTACCATTTTTGTCAATTACTCTAATTTATCCTCAATCTTCTCCATTACTTCCTCAATCCGCCAATCAGCCTTTACTAAATAATCATGTACCCCCTTATCTAAAGCGGCCGCTACTTGATTCCCCTCACTTAAATTAGTTAAAATAATAACTTTGGCATTTTTCCCCCATTCATCTTCTCTGATCTTATTAAGCATAGTTACCCCATCCATCTTAGGCATAATAATGTCTAATAAAATCAAATCTGGCTTTTCTTCTAAAGCCATTTTCAAACCCTCTTCTCCATCAAAGGCTTGAAGTACTTGATAATCCTCTTTTTCTAATTTAGATAATAACGCTTTTTGTAAAGACGCTTCGTCTTCTACGATTAATACTTTTTTCATATAAATTTAACTTAATATTTCTTTAATCATATCCACTACTTCCTCTAAAGTCCAATTAGACTTTACTAAAAAATCATAAACTTTATTTTGCGCTGCTTCCTCTGCTTTGCGGGCATCAGTTAAGTTGGTCAAGACTATCACTTTCGCATCTTTTCCCCACCCATCCTTACGTAATTCCTTTAACATTGTCATTCCATCCATTTTCGGTAAAATAATATCTAATAAAATCAAATCTGGCTTTTCTTCTAAAGCTATTCTTAAGCCTTCTTCTCCGTCTTTTGCTCCAACTATTTCATAGCCCTCTTTAGTAAATTTTTGAGTTAAAGCCTCTAATAAAGACTTTTCGTCTTCAATTATTAATATTTTCTTCATGTATTTATATTACTTATTAAGCTAATCCTTTTTCTCCTTCTTGTTTTTTCATTCCCTTTATGGGTATTGTAACATAAAATGTTGTTCCTTTACCAACTACGGAGTCTAGCCATATCTTACCCCCAGAAGCCTCTGTAACCATCTTAGCAATATAAAGCCCCAAGCCAGTACCCTCTGCAGCCATTTGTACTGCGGCATCTGCTCTAAAAAACTTATCAAATAACCGGCCTTGCTCCTCTTTAGAAATTCCAATCCCAGAATCAGTTACGCTTACTAAGTAATCATTTTTTCTTTTCTTTAAAACTACTTTTATATTACAACTCTTGTCTTTAGAATACTTAATAGCATTAGTAATTAAATTATGAACAACCTGCCGCATCAAGCTAGGGTCAATAGAAATCTTAGATATTTTCTTAGGCTTATTAAATAAAATCTTACATCCTTTTTTTCTAGACAAGGGCTTGGCTTCATCAATAATATCTTTAATAAATTTAACTAAATCAGTAGACTTTGGCTGAATTTTCAAGCGCCCAGTCTCTAAACGAGACACATTTAATAAATCATTAACCAACTTCACCATTCGACTACTTCCTCGATACACTTCATCTAAATAATTTTTCTGCATCTCTGTAAGCTTTCCCGCATCTTCAGACAAAAGCATTTCAATAAACCAATTCATAGCTGTTAAAGGAGTACGCAATTGATGAGAAGCCACAGATACAAACTCTGTTTTCATTTTATCCACTGCCTTCATCTGGGTAATATCATGCAAAACAATAACCCCGCCAGAAATCTTATTTTGATAATCCCTCATCGGAGCAATGTATATCTCATAAGTAAACCGAGCCATTTCAATTTCATCAAAATGAAGAACCTCTCCTTTTTCTAAAACCTCTTCTTCTACGCTAGATACAAAATCTTTTCCATTTTTCTTGAAAAACTTTAAAAAATCAATTAAATCAATTTCTTCTTTTGGCAATCCAGTCATTTGAGTAAAGGCGGCATTAGCAGTTATCACCTTCCCGTTCACATCAAACATCAACACCCCATTAGTCATAGATTCCATTAAATCCTCTAATCGAGAATGTTCTGAGGTTACTAAATCCCTAACATTTCCCACCATTACCTTGGCGTTATCAAAAACAATATTAATAGCTTCTTTGGTGTTCTCACTTATAGCGCCCTTTTCCATAGATGAAATATTAACTGAAGAAGTTATTACTCCTGGAACCATAAAAATAATACTCAAGTCATCTTCAACGAAGCACTCTGCTTTAGGAGCATTTTTTTCTTTAAAAACTTTTAAATCAAAATCTTGATCTAGCCATTTTTTTAACTTTACCTTTGACTTAATATTTTTAGGCAATTTTTTAAAACCTTTTAAAGTTTTTTCTTTAAGGTCATCATTACATTCATCGGTTAATTTAAATGGAGAATGCACATGAACCACTCTAGAGGCTCTTTCTGCTTCAACTAAAAGCTCGGTATGAGAAATTATTAAATCTGGATAAAGCTTATGAATAGCTAAAACTAAATAATCCATTATTTGAAGAGGGTTTATACTCAAGCCTAATTTTTGAGTTAAATCTTTAATCACATCTACCTCAATATATTTCTGATTTAACTCTCCTCTAGCTTCATCCACATCTTCTAAAATATTTAAAATCGCCTTTTGTTGCTCTTCCATAAAAGACTGCTTATCTCTAATTTCCTTGGTTTGCTCTGCTACTTTTCTGTCTGCCTGAGCATAAGACTCTTTAATTGCAGAAGTCATATTATCAAAAGACCTGGAAAAATCTCCTATTTCATCATAAGTTTGAATCCCTACTTTATGATCCAAGTCTCCTTTTTCAATAATCTTTATTTCCTTGCCTAATTTTTCAATTGGTTTTGAAATAGATCGAGCAATTAAATATGCTGTGGTTACTGTTAAAATAAATAATAAAGAAGAAATCAAAATTAAACTATTTCTAAAATCATTAACCGGTATTAATAATTCAGACCTATCAACCTTTACTACTAATCCCCAATCTACTTCCTCAATATAGCGAGTCACTGCTAAAACCGGCTCTTCTCTATAATCAACTGAGTCTGTATAAGAAAACTCATTTTTCAATAAAGCCTGAGTTATAGGAACATCAAAACGATCTTTAGGTACTGTTAAATTATTAGAATCTACTTCAAATCTTCTCTGGTGCATAAACTGAGCATCTCCTTGTTCATTTCTTTTAGCTAATACTGTTTCTCCGGTACTTCCTAATCCGGTATAATCTTTAGTAATTGCTTGAACGCTGTTGGTATTCACTGTAATAATAACCACTCCAAGTAATTCCCCATCTAATAACAAAGGGCCATGTAAGTAAATTTTTGATTCATCATCTTCAATATCAAAATGTAGATGTTCTCTATTTTGTCCTATAGCAAATAAAGGCAGGTTATAATAATCTTGACCCTCTAAATCAGAATTAGCATTAACCACCACTTGTCCATCTAAGCCTATAATTATCACGTCTTCAAAATCAGAAATAGAATCTCGAGCATCAATTATAATAGAACGTATTATTTCTCTATCATCTTCATTGTTTTCCTGATTATAAGAATTTAAGCTTTGCCTTAATTTAGTCCTACTACTCACCCCCTTTAACCTCTCAATATTTCTATCCACCACTTCATTAATTCTCGCTTCTTGAATTGTCGCTACAGACTCTAATTGATTTAAAGAGTTGTCAATAATAGTCTGGCTAATTATATAATAACTAAACAACCCTAAAACTAAAATAGTTAAACTAATTAAAGCCAAAAAAGAAGCTACTATTTTAGAACGAATTTTTAAAAATCTAGCAATCCCTTTTCCAAAAACATATTCTACATCCTCTATAAAATTTCCATTAGACCCGATCTTCAAAATAGCCAAAGTCAAAACCACATAACCAATGCTAGATAAAACTAAAGGTAAAATTTCTCCATAACTAGCAGTAAATCCTCTTAAAATCATTATCACTAGATAAAATAAAAAATACAAAGACCCTTGTTGTCTATATTTATAATAAATAGCCACTGAAAGAACAACTAATATTACTGAAGATGGAATAATTAAATAGCTAGATAATTGATCAAAGGTTATCCCATCTAAAACAAATATCAGGGCAAAAACAAATCCTAAAATATTGATAATCCCTATTAAAGACAAAGCTAATTTTTTGGGCTTATATTTAAAAAATATAAATGCAAACAAAATCAACAAAGTTACCACTGTATTTATTAACGAAGCATGATCAATTTTTTCCAATACCAGCCAATCTGAATAAAAATATTCTAAAATATCAGAACCAATTCCAATAACTAAATTTACTATCGTTATAATTAAAACAACCAAATAAGCGATAAATCTTTTTCTTATCAATCCAAACAACTTATATAACAAATATATAAATATTGCTTCAAATAAAATGTAAAATACTAAGTTAATCATTTTTTATTATTCTTTTTTAAAACAACCCCCAATAAGCATATACTCCGGCCTCCTCAGACTCTATTCTAAGATTTAAAGTATCTACTATACCAGGAAATTCTTTTTTAAATTCTGCTATTTTTTCTTTAATACTTTTTCCATCTTTATATTTTTCCAAAAAAGCAACCACCACTTTTTCAATATCATTCATCTCATCTATAAACATTTCTGTCTTTTCTGTATCTTGTCCCTTGGCTTTCATTTCTTTTAAGAGCTCTGCATAAAAAACTTCATTTTCTAATTCTAAATGTTCTGCTAAATCTTTTTTAAATTGCTTTAATCCTTGAATAATTTTTTCAGCATCAATCTTATCTTCCCTAATAATTTCCATAACCAAACCAACTTCCTTTTGTAAAACCCTATGCTGCTTAATCATAGTAGAAACAATATTTTGTTTATCCATATTATTTTTTATCTTTTAATTCTTTTATTTCTTTTTTTAATTCTATCATTTTTAATTCTCGACCAGTCATTGCTCTATTCAATTTTTCTAACTCCCCTGTTCTTTTATTAACTCTTTCTTCAATTTGATCTCTAGACTTCCTAACTGATTTAATCATAGCATTAAAAGAATCTGCCAAATCTTCAATTTCATCATTCGTTTTAATATTTAAACTTTGCTCCAAATTTCCTTTAGCCACTTTATTAGCTAATTCTCTTAACTTATTCAACGGCTTTAATTGACGACCAATTAAAATATAAACAAATAACACCGCTAAAATTGCCGCCAATAAAACAAATCCACCAATAGCTATGCTTATTTGCCAAGATCGTTGATAAATCACATCTGCGCTAATTGTAGATGCAACCCAAAACTTAGCAAAACTTTTCATTGGCATTACTGCCACCAACTCATTTTCTTGATCTATTAAATCTACGATCTCAAAAACATCACCTCTCCCAACTAATTGCCACCTACTAGGCAATAAATCAAAAACATAACTCTCCGCACTTACTTGAGGAAACCGCCTTTCTTCTTCAATGTTATTTAAAGTATTTTGATCTAAGTAGTTAAATCCAGAATAAATTCTTTCTTCAATATTTGAATAAACTATTACCCCATTTTTTTCTAAAAAATATAAGCTTACATGCTCTTCTTCAGTCTGTAAAAAGGCACTTTCATCAAAAAGTTCATAAACTACTTCTGGCTTAAGCTTCATGGCAAAAACTCCTAAAATATTTTCTTCATCATCTTTAATTGGCTGGGAAAAATAAAACCCTAACTTACCACTCGTTGCTCCCACTACCACATCTAAACCTGATTCATCAGCCAAAGACTCTTTAATATAATCTCTAAAACCATAATTATTACCCACAAAACTCTCATCCGTAGAAACTAAAGTAGTTCCTTCTTTATCTAAAATATAAATCGCTGAATATTGATCCTCAATATTAGCATCTTTTAAAGCTTTTAAAATTTCCACATCTTGAAGCCCTCTATCTTCTTGCGCCATGTAAGTAACAATCTTTTCTCTTTTAGAAAAATTACTTGCCACATCTAATCTTAAATTAAACTCATTATTAATTTCCTTAGAAATTTCTTGAGAAACAATCTTTAAATTATCTATTTCTTGACTAACTAAAGATTGATTCACTAAATAATAAGTCACCGCCATGGCCAAAACACCAAAAAACAAGCTAGTTACTGCCATTAATATTCCTAACTTAAATTTTAGTGTTCTTCTTTTTTTCATTATAATTCTTGATTCTTTAATTTTTCAATTTCTTCTTTTAATTTTACCATTTTCAACTCCCGACCAATCATCAGCCGATTCATTTTTTCCAATTCTTCCACCTTTTCTCTTAACTGGGCCTCGATTTTACTTTCCTCACTAATATCACGCACCGTAGCTTGAAGCATGTCTTCTCCCTTAATCTTAATTTTACTTAAAAGCACTGTTGCCGGAAATTCTTTACCATTTGCTCTTTTATGAATCCATTCAAAAAAGCTAAACCCTTCTTTTAGAGATTTTTTAATCATAATCTCGGCCTTCTTGGCTGAAGACTGTCCACCTGGCTGCATCTCAGGAGAAACATCTTGAGGCTTTAACTTGACTAACTCCTTTTCATTTTTAACTCCAAATATTTTAATTGCCGCTGGATTACCAGAAGAAAAATTCCAATCAGGTGGTTCTAAAATAACAATTGCATCAGGAGAACTAGTAAATAAGGCTTTATATCTTTCTTCATTTTCTTTTAATTGCTCTTCTATATTTTTTTGCTCAGAAACATCAATTAAAACTCCTGTAATTCCTGTAACTTTTCCATCTTTTATATCGGGCCTAGAGCTAGCCCTAATCCACTTATAATCCCCTTTTTTTGTTAAAAATTGCCACTCGCTAGGTTTAACAACTCCTTTTAACACACCTTTAAACCTTTCTGAAATACCCCTTACTTGATCTTTATGAATAAACTCTACAAACTTAGAACCAATCATCTCTTCAGGCTTCCATCCTGTAACTTTTTCAATAGTTGGACTAGCATAAGTTATAACTCCTTTAGTATCTATAGAATAAATTACATCATTAATGTTTTCTACTAATTTTTTATATTTCTCTTGAATCTCTTTTTCTTTACTAACATCTCTTCCAGAGCTCAAAGTTCCAATTATATTTCCTTGATCATCTGTTAGAGCTGTATTATTCCAAACAATAATTTTTCTCTCTCCTTTTTTAGTTAATACCTCATTCTCTCCCCCTTCTTTAAAAATCTTAGTCACATCTTTAGGAGTCATTTTCATTAACTTATTAAATCCTTTTTTCAACTCCTGACTCACTTCTTCTGGCAAGCAATTATTAAACCAATTCTGACCTTCTAACTCTCCTTCTTTATAACCTAAAATTTCACAACCACTTTTATTTATTAAAGCTATATTGCCATTTCTATCTAAAGCCACTACTAAATTTCCAATTAAATCCAAATACTCTTCACTCTTGCTTTCAGTCTTTTTTACTAAATTCTCTAAATCATCAATCATTAAATTAATTCCAACAATTAGCTCTGTAAACTCATCTTCTTTTTTAGGAATAATTAAAGATTTAGAAAAATCACCCATGGCCACTTTTTCCAAAACTTTATTTATCTGATCAATTTTTCTTTTTAATTCTTTATTTTCCATTTTTATTTAACCATTCTAAGGCCTCTTTTTTATCTCTAAACCATTTCACATCCTCTTTTCTAATAACTGCAGAGGCTATAAAATTAGTTATTGTTTTTAAAATTAAACTATTTCCAGCAACCACTCCTTTACTAAGCTGTTTATCCATGGTCATCTTGGCATAAATTTTTCTAGCTTCGCTAGTTAGCAAAGAAATTTTATCCATCTCCGAAAAATTTACATACAACTTATATTTTTTCTTTTTATCTTTATCAAGAGTCTCTCTTAATTTTTTATCAAACCACTTAGCCTGAGCTATTTGTAATTCTTTATCTCCTTTTTTATCCGTTAAATACTTAAACTCTACCAAATTTCCTTTAACTTTATATTTTACTGTTTTTTGTAATTCTTTTTGAGTAATCATATTTATTTAACTAAAAAAACAGAATACAAAAATATTATTCTGCTCATTTTAAAACCTAGGCCCTCCACCATATTAAACTAAGTTTACTAGTAAAAACTAATTTATACTATCTAGTAACACTAATTGTTGCGCTTTGTTCTGGATCACAAGAACCAACTGTAATACGACCATTAGCATCTTGATTAATGTAATAATCAGTATTAGTTGCATCACCTGAACTAGGATCTGTAGGAATACCCACAATATAAGTGGCTACCAAGTCACCGGATAAATCTACGCAAGCGGCCACTGTAGTATCAGCCGTACAAGTAGCATCACAACCTGATCCAGAAGTACCCAAAACCTGTGAAGAGCCAGTTACTGCGTCAATACCACCAGGCATGCTGCCATCATTGTCAATTGAATATTGATATACTGCGTTAAGAATAGTATTTACATCGCTGTCTCGTTGCGCATTACGCGTATCTCCTAGTTGTTTACCTGGGTTAATAGCTAAAATAACAATCCCAGCCAAAATACCAATAGCTGCTACAACCAAAAGAATCTCTAAAAGGGTAAACCCCCGTCTATCTTGACGATAATTCTTCATAATTTTTATTTTTTTATAATTTTAATTTATTTTATTATAACATAAAATCTAAAAATCTGCTAACTCTTCCCAAGATAAAATACTTAACTGTGGATTAATAGTGTCAATATTTATCTCAGCCTTTCTAACAACAGTTCCTACGGTTCCAGTAGATTCTAATTCCCGATTTTCACCACCCAAATCTGTTACTGTATAACTACATGTCCCTTGACCAAGAGAAAAGCCATCAGTTCCTGTGTATGAAGAATTATCTCTTATTACTCGTAATGCCTCCTCAACGCAAGCATCAGCCAAGGCTTTGGCTTGATCAGATTGTTCTAAAGCAAAACTAGTACGCGATGAGCTTAATCCTAATAAAATAAGAGATGTTGCAATAGCCGCACCAACTGCGCCCACTACTAAAACACTTACCAAAGTGATATATCCACGCTCTTTTGTATTAGTAACGTAAAC
This sequence comes from uncultured Gammaproteobacteria bacterium, assembly GCA_964572175.1. Taxonomy (GTDB): domain Bacteria; phylum Patescibacteriota; class Patescibacteriia; order UBA9570; family CAZNEH01; genus CAZNEH01. Next base: position 78,914 of record CAZNEH010000001.1, on the reverse strand, counting down.
TAGCATTTCCATAAAATGTTTTATTATAATCATACTCATTTCTTCCTTCTGGATTTACATGAGTTATTGTAAATTGAATCCTCACAGTTCCTGGAGTTTCCGAACGGGAAAGATTATAAAAATTCAACCCCGAAACAGTAATGTGGGAATTTGTCAGATCAACTGCGGAGCCAACACCCTCTGTTATCCGCACTGCCCCGCCTGATAAATCAAAAATAGTTGGATCGTCTCCAGCGTCAACCACATCCAGAGTTAATGAAGATCCGCTATTTCCTACAGTAGGCGAAGTTATATCTTCTGCATTACGCGCAGTTTGAGTAATAATTTGCATTACTTGCACTCCTTGCTGTTCCACCTCAGCAATGGTTTCATTCTTAATTCTAGATTGCAAAAGCATTGCTAAAAAAGTTGAAATAACCAAAAGCATTGCCGAAACAAGCGCAATATAAAGCAATAATTCTACTAAAGTAATTCCTTTTTGTTGTGGTATTTTTTTAATCATTGATAGAGCTATATAAACCGACTTCTAAACCATTATCAATAGTGGCCGTAGTCCAATTAACAGCATTATCGCAACTACTACTACAGCCAGCATATTTTAAATCTTTATTACTTTCATCATAATAAGAAATTCGAGGCTCAAGTCCATCTAGACCTACAGAAGTATATTGCCCCAGATCACCGCCTGAATCTACAGTTACTGAATCCCAATTAACAGCACTTCCGCAACTAGCATCACAAAATGCATATTTCAAATCCTTATTAGATTTATCATAATAAGAAATCCGGGGCTTATCTGAATCAAGCGCCAGATCATTATATTCTCCCACAAAATCTGTTGAATCTATAAGCACTGCGGTCCAATTAACAGCACTTCCACAACTACTATCACAATAAGCATAACGAATCCCTGAATTTCCCTCATCAAAATATGAAACTCGAGGATTATCACTGTCGTTTAAACGCAAAGAGGTGTATTTACCTACATCACCAGTTGAATGAGCAGTAACCGTACTCCAACCTCCAGGCACAGTACAACCTGAATCACAAAACGCGTATTTTAAATTTTTATTACTCTCATCATAATAAGTAATCCGAGGATTACTACCATCAAGAGCAATGGACGTAAATTGACCAACATCTCCTGAGGAATCAATTGTTATTGTTGTCCAATTTACTACATTAGTACAATCACTATCACAAAAAGCATATTTAAGATTTTTATTAGATAAATCATAATAAGAAATCCTTGGCTTTCCATCATCAAGAGCTAAAGACGTGTATTGTCCAACATCACCCGATGATTCTACAGTAATGGAAGTCCAATTAAGATCATTTGTACAATCATCATCACACTCAGCATATTTTAAATCCTTAGGCGTTTCATTATAATAAGCTACTTTATTCTTCACCCCATCTAAGGCTAACGAAGCATATTGCCCAATATCAGCGCTAGGATCTAAATCTACATCGGTATTAGTCCAGGTTGAGCTAATACAAGGCGTAGCATCACAAATTGAAAAACGCAATTGTTTCAAAGCAGAATTATAATGAGTAATTCTAGAACCAGCCACAATCCGCATCCAATCAGTAAAACGCGAAGTTAATTCTACACTACCAGTACGCTGCTGGTTTTGCTGCCAAGTTACAGTTGAAATTATATTTTTAGTAAAACTATCAACATCCACGATTTCAATATCTCTAGTAAAAATTCCCGTAGTATCGGAACTTCCCGAAAAAGTCCACTCATCACTAGAAATAGCCAAACCATGTGTTCCCGCAGTTAAATCTCCGAACTCACCAACATCTCCTTCATCCCGAATATTACGAACAGCCTCTAAGCCCTCTTCAGCCAAAAAAGTCGCTCGTGACCTTTGTCCAGCCAAAGCTGTTGATTCCTGGCCATATAAAAAAGCGCCTACCAAAGTCGTAATTAACAATGCAAAAATAGATGTGGCTAAAATAATTTCCACCAAAGCTATTCCCTTATTAGTATTCAACCATTCCTTTTTCATTGATTGTAATATTTCGTGTTTCATTATGAATCGAAGTTAAAGTGGTAGTTCCAGTGATTTGAGGTTCCCCGGTAAATTTTGTAAAAACAACTTCCTGTACTCCAGAGATCACAATGTTCGTGGGCATATCAAATACTTCATCAAAACCAGCATCACGACCAGCATAACTAGCTCCTTGAAAAAGAGTTGTACTACCACTTTGAATATATACGCCCCAGGTAGTATCCCCGTCCATAGCTTGAGACAAAACTTGCGCCCGCCGAAAACTTTGTGCCAAAGTAACTGTTGTAATATCTAAGTCATTTCTAGTTTGAAAAGATAAATAAACAGGTATGGCCAGACCAGCTAAAATTGCTACTATAGTGATTGACAATAAAACCTCGAGTAAGGTAAAGCCTCTCATAATTTATATTGAGTTTATCGAAATATTACTTATTTATCCCGCCAATTAAACTATAAATTGGTAAAATCACTGCTAAGGCAACTGCTACCACCCCAGCCCAAACAATAATCAAAAGAATTGGTTCTAAAATTACAATTAAATTTTTAGTGGTTATCTCAGTTTTTTTATCATAAACATCGCCAATCTTAATCAAAGTATCAGCTAAGCTGCCTGATTGCTCTCCAGCCGCAATCATTTGCTGAATAGGCATAGGAATTAGTGCCTTACTTTTACGATATTGCGCAAAACTCTTTTTAAAAGAATTTCCCTCCTCAATTCGTTCACGCATATCTTTATATAATTTTTTATAAGAATAAAAAGTAGTGGCGTGATGCAAGGAATTAAGCGCTCCGATAACTGGCAAACCAGCATCAAGTAAAGCACCTAGTAAATATCCAAAACGAGCTATTTCCACTTCTTTAACTAATCTTTTTATAGCTGGAATTCTAAATAATATTTCCTGGCCGATAACTTTAGTTTTAGAAAAAATAAAAAGAAAATAAACAATCGCCGCAACTATTACTAAGAAAATTGGAATAACAATTGATCCATGCTCACCTAAGAACTCGCCCATATAAATAAGAACTCTAGTAACCAAAGGTAAATCAAGGCTTAATTGAGCAAACACTGATGCTAATCGCGGCAAAATAAACCAGGCAATCCCTACGCCAATAACAATGGTTAACGAAAAAACCAAAACTGGATACATCATTGCTGAACGAATCTTAGAACGAAAATCACGATCTTTTTGTTCTTGAATGGCAATTACTTTAAGATTTTCCGTTAATTTACCAGTTTCTTCTCCAATTCGCACTAAAGAAACCATATGATCTGGAAAGACACTGCCATTTTTAAGAGCACGCCAAAGCGGTGAGCCATCTTCTATTTGAATTTCTAAATCACTTATCACTTGACCCATTCTTTTAGAACGAATTTCTTGCTTAATCGCTCCTAAAGCAGATAAAATATCCATACCTGAATTAACCAGCATGCTCAAATTTTCAACAAAAAATTCCCGCTCCTTGCCAATACCAACATTTAAAAGAAAAGAAAAGATATTGCGCTTAGTTTTTAATTTACGCGTTGACTTCTTTTTTTTCATAATTTTTTAAAATGCGGCGGAGCTGCTACCCGTGTAAGCTCTTCTAAAGTAGTAACACCTTTTTTTACCTTTTCAATCCCATCCTCAAAAAGAGAACGCGCCCCTTGTTTTTGCGCCAGCTCCCAAATCTGCTGAGTTGATGGATTTTGTAAAATTAATTCCTGCATTTCAGGGGTTACCTCGATAAACTCAAAAATTGCAGTCCGACCAGTAAATCCGCTATGGCCACAATTATTACATCCCTTACTTTTATAGAGGGTAGCGCTTTGCTCAGGAAAATATTTCTTAGCGTTAGGTATTATTTTTTCTATCTCCTCTTGCTGCACCGCTGTACTATAACGACAAGTTTGACAAAGAGTACGCACTAAACGCTGGGCAACCACGACTTCTAAAGTGGAGGCTAGTAAAAATGGTTCGATATTCATATCTAAAAGCCGAGGGATGGTGGTAGCTGCATCATTAGCATGAAAAGTAGAAAAAAGAAGATGTCCGGTAAGCGCGGCATTAACTGCAATTTCCGCTGTCTCTTCATCACGAATCTCACCCACTAAAATAATATCTGGGTCTTGCCGCACAATAGAACGCAATCCTCGAGCAAAAGTAAGATTAGTTTGAGTATTAACCTGAATCTGATTTATTCCAGCAATTTTATATTCTGCCGGGTCCTCAATAGTAGTAATATTAACTTCAGAGTTATTAAGAATTTTAATTAATGCATAAAGCGTAGTAGACTTACCAGAACCAGTTGGTCCAGTTACTAAAATCATACCAAACGGCTTCTTAGCTGCGGCTGCCAAAAGTTTTTGATTTGCCTCGGAAAGACCTAAATCACCCAAGGTAAAACTACGCACATAATGCGCCAGCAAACGCACAGAAATCTTTTCTCCATTAAGCGTAGGAGCAATCGATATGCGCATATCAATGTCTTTACCGTTCTTAGTGTAACGGATCGCACCATCTTGGGCTGACAAATGCTCGTCAATTCGAAGCTGACCCTGCACCTTGATACGATTTAAAATATTCTCATAATATTCTTTGGGAATACGTCCAGCCTCAAATAATACTCCGTCAATACGAAAACGTATTACTACTTCTTTTTCTTGCGGTTCAAAATGAACATCTGAAGCTCTAAAAGTAAGAGCATCTTCAAATATCTCTTCTATAATTTCTGGAGCAACTCTTTTTTTCTTTTTAATAATCTCGCTAAAACGCGTAGCCAGAGCTTTGCGATAATGCTTAAACTGCTCTTTAATATCCTCAGAAAGAGAATAATTAATCGTTACTTGTTTTTGAAGTACCTGCTCTATTGCTGCTTTTAATCCTTCTTTATTAGGAACGTCTGAAGTCACAATACACTCCTGATCCATTTCTTTAAATAAAACCACCCGAAAATTTTTAGCAATTTCTTCGGGTATTTTTTTTACTTGCTCCGCGCTGGGAATATTTGAATTTAAATCTGCATAAGGTACCTGATAATATTCTGCGATAGCCTGACCTACTAAGTCTTTATTTAAAAGGCCCTGGCTTAAAAAATAATCAACGTAATTGAGATCAGTTTTTTGTACCGCGGTATCAGCAGCTTTCATATCTTCTGCTGAAACATAGTTTCCTTGAACTAAAATCTCTCTTATTTGTTGTTCCTCCATATATTTATAGTGAGTTTATCGAACTATTTTTTATTTTAAGTAATTGGAAACCTTTTGAATAATCTCTACTAATGGTGTATCAGATTTTACAAAATAATCAACTACTCCTAATTCTTTAGATTTTTTCAAATCTTCTTCTTGGCTCAAGTTAGATGTCACAATTACTGGGGTTTTATCACCTTTTTCTTTTAAATCCTCTAAAACATCAAATCCAGTTTTCTTGGGCATAACCAAGTCTAACATTATTAAATCAAATTTTTGTTCTTCTAATATTCTTAAAGCTGCCTCTCCATCATTCACCACCACCGCCTCATAACCCGCTCCTTTAAGTTTTAACTCGATTGCTTTAGCAATCGGCCGCTCATCTTCAGCAATCAGTATTTTTTTTGCCATAACTTAAAAATTTATTATTATAAAATCAAATTTATTATAACATATTTAGTTATTTTCCTCAAACATTTTCCTTGGAATCGGATCTGTTTTAGTTTTATACAACATCATGTAGGTTCCGTCTTTTAATTTTATCACTGATGCATCAGATGTAACCTCGCCAATATTAGACCTGAATAAGTAACCATTTTTTTGAAAATTCAATCCATCTTCTGAGGTTAAAATATCAATTCCAGAAATGTATAAATAATATTTTTGACCATCAAAATAAACATCTGGCACTGCTCCTCCTTCGTAAACAACTCCTTTAAACTCAAAATCAAGTCCATTACTAGATTCTGCATAAGCCACCACATTTCCTTGAATATCACCAATATACATGTAATACTTGTCGCCTACTTTTTGAACATCTGGATCATAAACAAAATCATTTGTTAAGCGCACCCCATCTTCCTGAATAAAATTCTCTCCATCTTCAGAAATAGCCGAATATATTTTATGCTCTGAAGAAGTTTTAGCTCCCTCTCCATCAAAATAATATAATCTAATTTTTCCATCTTCGGTTACTAGTGGCGCCGGATCAATAGCGACCCTATCTTCAATGCCTTGGATATCAATAATCTTTTTCTCACTCCAATTCTTACCCTCATCCTCAGATTTTATCATTCCTAATTGCTCAACAATCCCATCTGTAGATACATCAGTAAAATAAACATAAATTACTCCATCTTTATAAATAACTCCTGGTACTGAGGCATGCTCTGCTAAAATTACTTCAGAATCTGTCCAATGCAGCAAATCCGCGCTCGTAGCATAAGAAACCTTATCTTTATAAGGTCCTTCGTCCATGGTTGACCAATTATACTCTTCCCCCACCTCTTTTCCACAACTAGCTCCAACCAACAGTAAAAATATAGCTAATATTAATACTTTTTTCATATAATTATTGCACAGTTAAGCCCATTGTCTCTCGTAAATCCTGAAACTGCCCAAAATCATCAGTAAATTCAATAGTAAACTCTCCAGAAGCCTGGCTACTTGATAAATTTAAAGTCTGTGGATCATATAAAATTGGACAAATCATATGACTGCGACCAAATAATCCCGCATGTAAAATCTGATGTAGCTCATAATTATCTAAATCTTGGATTAACCCAGAAATATTATTTATATAGCTAATTTTTTCTGTAGGATTCTGGTCTGAGCTAAAAAATGTTTTAAAACGATAATTCTCATTGCCTAGCCACTCTTCACTATAATCACAAGCCTGCTCAGAATCTACTATCTCACCAGTTAAATTAAAGGTCCCGTCTGTAACTCCAGCATATTTACACTCTATAACTCCTTCTGTTCCCATATCTATCTTACAAACTCTATTAGCATCGTTATAAGTAATAGTCCCTGTTCCACCAATAGACCCGTCTTGATAAACCACCATTATTCCTTTTAAAGTCGCTCCTAAGTTTTCTAAATGATGCGCCTGGTTCATTACTTGCCCAGAAACTGGCCCAGAAAAATAAATTTCTTTTAACACTTGAGCTGGATCCCCTTTCCACTCGTCTTCGTCTAAAGTCTCTTCTTGACCCACTGCTTCTTGCTCTGCAGATTCATCTACTACAGAATCCCAACCATCACTTAAATTTAATAAAGTCTGTCCTTGGCCTAATTCAAATTTTTCTGCTTTTAATTCACTTGTATCTCCAGTTTGATCATCTTGATCAGTACAACTTGCCCCCATTAATAACAAAACAACTAAAGGCAAAATTAGTAACAATTTTTTCATATTTTTATATTTAATGATATACTAATAATAACATAATATTTATAACAATTAAAGGAGAAAACTATGAAAAAGTTTATTTTGCCATTATTGGTTTTAATGATGGCTTTTTTGATCCTTCCTGGATCAGCCCTAGCTTTTGGAGATGAAACCGCAGAGCTAGTCAGCATCACCCCAGATGCTACTAACATCAACGATTTAGCCGGGCAAGACGACGATGCTCCTGAAGGAGTATCTTTAGACGTATTTAGCGGCACCATTGGTCAAGTCTACACTGCAGTCTACTCTGTTTCAGAGGAGCCAGTCATGGTAGTAATCACTGGCGGAACTATGGAAGACTGGTCTTACGATTCTACTGCCGAAACTATTACTGTTAGCACCGAGCATACTGGGTACATTGAAGGCTCTGGAGATTTTACCCCTTATAGCCCCTTTGGCATTGCCATTGTCTGGGCTGCTGAAACTGAAGAAGAAGATGGACCCCCAACAGATATGAATGGCTCTTGGATGGCTACTAATTTAATGAACTGGAATCTTATTCCTCCCTCTGATGAAAATGGAGGCACTCCTTACTTCGGATACCAACTTTCAGGAACTACTGGAGAATCTGGATTTTTTCAAATGTTTATGTCTGATGGAACTAAAGACATGCTCAGTGAAATGGCTGACGAAGAATTAGACTGGACAGACTTAGCCGTTTACTTAGATGATGACCAAGCTTCTTTATCTATTACTGAAACAACTGGCGGAGCTTTAGTAGATATCCAAGTGACTTTTTCCGAAAACACTACTAAAATTTCTTCTTTAGCTAGCCGTACTGGCGGAGAAGAAGAACAAATCACTAAACAAGTAAAAGTTCGCGAACAAGCTGCTCGTACCTTTGCTTGTAAAAGCTATCGCAAAGCTAAGGGTGATAAATTCACTTGTTTTGGATGGATTAAAAACGGTAAGAAAAACCAAAAAGTGTCTTTATGGCGAAAAGCCTTGGGTAAGAAAAAATGGGTAAAACAAGACGTTTCTACTCTAAAAAACAATAATGGCTACTTCAAATTCAGGCCAGCCATGAAAAAGAAAACTGCTTCTTATAAAGTTTATTGGCCAAAGAAAAAGAAGTACACTAACGTTAAAAAAGTTAGAGTTACTAAATAATACTCAAACAAAAAAGACCCTGAATAGATCAGGGTCTTTTGTTTTATAAACTTATTGGTATTTCTGGATCTTCAGGATAATCTCCAGGATCTTCATCAGGATAATCTCCAGGATCTTCATCATCTGGGTAGTCTCCAGGATCCTCTTCTGTGTCATCACCTGGCACTTCTTCTGTATCATCCTCAGGCATCTCACCCTCTTCATCATCTCCGGGAACTTCTACTCCATCTTCTTCCCATTCACCATCCCAATCTGGCATTCCGTCTTCTTCTGGATTATAATTTTCATAATCATAGTCTTCCCATTCATCATTTCCCTCATAATCTTCATCCATCCAATCATCTGTTCCATCATTATCCTCATCCCAAGAATACATATCTTCCCAATCATAAATCCCATCATTGTCATCGTCATCATCTAGCCAGTCATCAGTCCCATCATTATCATGATCCCAAAAATACTCATCTTCCCAATCTGGGATTCCATCTCCATCATCATCCCAGTCATCATAATCATCCATTCCATCATTGTCATGGTCCCAGAAATACTCATCTTCCCAATCATAAATACCATCATTATCATCATCTGTGTCTTTTTTATCTTTTAGTCCATCATTATCATGATCCCAAGCATAACCTTCTGGCTCATCCTCATCACTAATCCCATCATTGTCATCGTCTGTGTCTTTTAAGTCAGATAATCCATCATTATCATGATCCCAAGAATAATCATCGTTTTTATCACTTATTCCATCATTATCATCATCAGTGTCTGCTTTATCATCTTTTTTATCATTATCATGATTAAAATGCCCAGCAGTATCTTCATAATCATCAAATCCATCATTATCATCATCGGTATCTAATTTATCTTTTTTCCCATTATTATCATGATTAAGCCTATTACTTTTAGATTCTTTTGAATCTTTTATTCCATCTTGATCATCATCTGTATCTTTTTTGTCCTTGTATTTATCATTATCATGATTATTCTGATATTTTTTCAATTCTATCCAATCTGGAATACCGTCAGCATCCTCATCATTCTTAGATTTAGTCTTTCTGTTTTCTTTTTCGTCTAAAATACCATCATTGTCCCCATCTAATTCCTCTCCATCATCCTCCTTTGTGTCTTTAATACCATCTCCGTCATCATCTTTATCTTTAGAATTTTTAATTCCGTCATTATCAGTATCTTTGCGATATTTTTTCTTTTCTATAGAATCTAGATACCCATCTCCGTCATCGTCTAGATCGTCAGCGTTATTTATACCATCTCCATCTAAATCTGCCGCGTAAATAGCAGTCGGGGCTAAACAAAAAACAAAAGCCATAATTATTATTAGGCCTAAAATTTTTCCTCCACGCATAATTTTATTTATTAATATTTATAGTTTGAGTTGGATAAGCTAATTTAATCTTTTCTTTATCCAGAGCTTGTTTTATTTTAAATAATACCTCTTGATTTATCTCCAAGTATTTTTGCCAATCTCGAGACTGAACCGTATAGGCAATATTAAAAACAATTCCAGAACTTCCCAATTCTTTTAATAAAGCCCTATTAAACTTCACATCCTTAATCCCTTTTACAGATTGAGTAATTAAATCAGGTATTTTTTCTATTTTTTTAGTTTTATAATCTAGAGTTAAATCAAAAGTCACAAACCTAGTTTTCATCTTACGATAATTCTTGATCCGGGCACTAGTAACATCTTTGTTGGCAATAATAATTTCCTCTCCAGTCATTGCTTTTAAACGAGTTGTTTTTATTCCTATTTTTTCTACAGTTCCAGACTCCTTGCCCACTACGATAAAATCTCCTAATTCAAACGGCTGGTCCAAATAAACTGTAAACGAAGCAAATAAATCTCCTAAAATATTTTGTGAAGCTAAAGCTATAGCAATCCCTCCAATTCCCAGACCCGCGATCAAAGCATTAATATCAATTCCTAAGTTAGATAAAATTAACAACAATCCCAAAGCCCACATTACCCCTTGAGCCAACTTACTTAATAAATCAACTTTTTTCTTATATTCTTTTTCTTGATCAAATTTCTGGCTAGCAAAATACTCTATCAACGCCTGCACAAATTTTACTCCTTGATAAAAAACTAAAATTATAAATAAAACATTCAACACTCTTTGCGCTGTGGTGTTTATTTCCAGCCAAAACAAACTCAGCCATAAAGCTGTATAAAAATAAAACCAAATCTTAATAGACCCGGCTAGATCAACTATAATATCATCAAATTCTGTCTCTGTTTTTTGAGCCCACTTCTCTAAACGATGAACTAAATACTTTTTAAATACCCCAAAAAATAAAACCAAACAAAATAAAGTGATAAAACAAAATAAATAATTTTGCACTAAATTACCTAGTACCTCTTCTTGCCACAAATAATAATTTAAGATTTCCTCCATAATGTTTATATTATAGCACAAAATATGATATAATAAAAACATCTAAAAATTAAAGGAGAAACCTATGAAAAAAGCTCTCTTTATTATGGCTATCGGAGCTTTTGTTTTATTATTAGCTCCCATGGGCGCTTATGCCTATGAAGTTAGTGTAGACAGTATCACCTATACTGGCTCTGCTGACCTAGACTCTGATGGAGTCGCCGACGCCCTAACCGTGGCTGACACCCCATCTATGCCGCCTGAAGCTGGAATTACCGAAGACACCTTTGGAGTAAGCTATGCCGATGCATTAGTCGGCACTGTGATGACCGGCGTATTTACTGTTTCTGATTACACTTATGCCCCAATGCTTTTAATTAGCGGAGGGAAAATAAGTTCTTACACCTGGGATTCTACAACCTCCCAAGCCACTGTTGTTTGGGAAGCAGATCAATTCATGATTCCTGGACAAACCACTGAAAGCAGCGAATCTGCCTTTGTATTCATAGACCCAGTTGCAGACCCAACCCTAGAAAGCCCAGAAACAGTAGGTCCTCCAGCATCTATGGCTGGCGGCTACATCTACTGTGATATTAATGATTGGGAAATCTTTCCTCCCTCTGGACCAGAAGAAATGGGATTTGGCCTAACTTTAAATGGACCTGCTGGAGAAACTGGATACTTCGGTATTTACATGCCTTCTACTATGCTTGATCTAATGAGCACCATGAGTGGTGAAACCATCACTGCTGAAGATCTAGCTCTTTACATTGATGATTATCAAGCCAATATCAACAACACTATTACAGATGACGGTGGAATAATCTTTGATATTAATGTAACTTTTTCTGGAAGCACCGCTACTTCTGTATCTAGCAGCACTATGTCCTCAACCACTGTTTCTAAAACTGCTTTTGCTAAACAAGCTTCTGAGATGAGCGCCGCCCTAAAGCGCAAGGCTCAACTAAAAGGCCAAACCGCTAAATTATACGGATGGTATAAAAATCAAGAAGCCGGGGAAGAATTAAAGCTTTATCGTAAAAAACTAGGTGTTAAAGGATATAACTTAATTCAAAAAGCTGATTTAGAAACTTTAAACGATAACGGCTATTATTATCGTAAAGTAAAGCCAAATAAAAAAGGAATTTACTACTTTAAAGTAAAAAATAGCGGTGGAGAAACAATCTCTAACCGCGTCCGCCTTAGAGTTTACTAACCCTATATCGTTTGATATAATAGAAGACACCCATTCAGGGTGTTTTCTATTTTTAATAAAATTATATGAGGATTACAATTGCTTTAGGCGGAAACGCCATTATTAGCGCTAAACAAAAGGGCACTTATCAAGAACAAGCCGAAAACATTGATAAAACTATGGCTCAAATCGCGGAGCTTCACCAAAATCACCAAATAATCATTGCTCATGGAAACGGCCCTCAAGTTGGAAACTTACTTATCCAACACGAAGCTGGAAAAAAACAAGTCCCTGCCTTACCTATGTTTATGTGCGGAGCCCAAACCCAAGGACAAATCGGTTATTTAATTCAACAATCTCTAACCAACCAAAACATCAAAGCCGCTACTATAGTTACTCAAGTCTTAGTTAATAAAGAAGATGCGTCTTTTAAAAAACCTTCTAAACCAGTGGGCCCTTTTTATAAAGAACCTGTAAAAGGGGAAACCATGATCGAAGATGCTGGTCGCGGCTATCGAAAAATAGTTGCCTCTCCCCTGCCTCAAGAAATAATCGAGATAGAGACCATTAAAAAATTAATTGACCAAAATATTTTAACTATTGCTTGCGGAGGCGGCGGAATTCCCGTAATCAAAGAAGATGATAAATTAAAAGGCGTTGACGCCGTAATTGACAAAGACCGCGCCGGCCAATTACTGGCTAATGAAACCAATTCCGACATCTTTGTAATCTTAACTGACATAGAACAAGTTTGCTTAAATTTCAACACTCCGGACCAAGAATGCTTAGGAGAAATAAATCTAACTCAATTAGAAAAATATATTTCAGAAAATCATTTTTCTCCTGGCAGTATGTTACCCAAGATAGAAGCCGCTATAAACTTTATTAAAGCTGGCGGCCAAAAAGTAATCATCACTCACCCATTTAAACTTTTAGAAGCCTTGCAAAACCAAACCGGAACCCATATAATAAAATAAATAATAATTAGTAAAGACACGATTCATCGCGTCTCAATAAAAACATGAAACATTTAATTTCACTAAAAGACTGGAGCGCGGAGGAAATCAAAGACGTTATTAACCAAGCCATGGCTATTAAGGCAGACAAAGAAAAGTATGGCGGGTTATTAAAAAACAAAACTCTAGTAATGCTTTTCCAAAAAACTTCTACTAGAACTCGTCTTTCTTTTGAAGCTGGAATGACCGAGCTAGGAGGACACGGAATCTTCCTAGATTCTCGAACCACTCAATTTGCTTTAACAGAATTTAAAGACGAAATCAAAGCCGTAATGAGATATGGCCAATGTTTAATGTTTAGAGCTGTAAAAGCAGACGATGTAGTTACTGCCGCTGCCCAAAACCAAATCCCAGTTATTGACGCTTGCTCTGAAAAATATCATCCTTGCCAATCTTTTGCTGATGTTCTAACCATGGCCGAAGACGCCGGTGGAATTGAAAACATCCAAAAAGTAACTTGGCTCGGAATCGAAAATAATGTTTCTAATACTTTAAAACTTATTTGCGCTAAACTAGGTATTGAAGTAGCTATTTGCGCTCCAGAAGTAAACGAAGCTAGTGTAGACGAAGAATTAAACAAACAAGCTAACGACACTGGCCTAGTTACCTACACTACTGATTTAGAAGAAGCCTTAAAAGACACTAACTATGTTCATACCGACACTTGGATGGACATGGAATTTTTTGAAGACGGTGAAGTAAAACCAGAATTCAAAGCAGAATACGACGCTCGGATTGAAAAATTCAAACCTTTTCAATTAAACGCTGGATTAATCGAAAAATATTGCCCTCAAGCTAAGATCATGCACTGTATGCCTTGTCACTTGGGTTATGAAATCACTCGCGACGCTGTTGACCATCCTAGCGCTTTAATCTTCGACCAAGCTGAAAACAGGATGCACGCCCAAAAAGCAATTATCAAATATCTTATCGAACAAGCTTAGATAAATAAAAATATGGCTAAAAAAAACCCGAGTCGTCGTCGCAGAAAAAGAAAACAACAACGGGCTGCTACTAGACCAGAACGCGCAATAAATGAATTAGACTCCTTACCTACTAATGAAGTCGCCGATAACCTCACTGAACAACTTAGAAAAATAAACGAAGACGGAATAGCTCTTAGAGAAACCCTTCAACAAGACCCGGATGGATATAAAAAATTGACCCTAGCTAATAAGAAAATGAAGCGGGATATTGAAGCTATTTTTGAACCTGCTTTTACTTCTAAAAAAAAATCTACTAAAGCTGGCGCCTTTTTGGCTTTTTGGGTTCAACTAGAAGCATCTTTTTATGAAATATCCCAAGCAGAACCAGATAGTCGTATAGAATCTCAATTATTATTAGTGCACAAACGAATCCATGAAGCCATGGCTAAGGGTCTTTCTAAAATGGGAGAATTTCCTGAAGGAAAAAACACCCCTGAACACTGCGCCAATTTTTTTAATGAATTAATAGAGGCCGCCAAATTAGAAATACAAAAACATCCTGAAAAAAATTTAAATATGGACGAAGTTATTAAGTATGGATTTTATCCCACTGCTATGAAAATGGCTTTTTCAGAAAACCCAGGGGGTAAAAAATCTCCTGAAGCCCAATTAATCATTGAGGAGTACTCTACTGAAGTAGCTTATCAATTATACAAAATGGGGCACAAAGATGAAGCTAGAATAATTGCTTTAGGCTTAGGAAAAAATAGAATAATGAATGATTCACAGGAAAAATTTTACGGCATAATGAATCAAATTACAGATCAAAAAATACCAAAAATAGACAAATCTCCTGATGAGTTAATGTTTCCCATAGAAGACAACCCTAATAAACCCAGAACTCAACGCTTAATTAGAAAAAAATTATTTATCAGCGAAAATACCCCTGAAGACATTAATTCTTTTTTAGACGCCGCTATTAAACATAAAAAATCCGCTGATAAAAAGAAAAAACTTCTAGACTCTCTCAATAAACAAGCAGACTTTGTCTTTGGTGATGACTGGCAAACAAAAAATAATTTACAGCCAAGGGAAGGAATAATACATTCTGAAGAATTATCAATCCCAATTGATCCGTCTAGAATCGTTTACATTGATGAAAAAAATGTTCTCCCAGAAGAATTTATGGAAAATCAAGAATTATCGCCTGAGCAAAAAACTACTTTAACCCAATTCTGTGATCGCTTAACTGAAGAAATTAAAAAATACCCGTCTTTAGGTATTAAAAAAGGAACTTATCGAGTCTCACCTGGATTAACCATTCATCTTGTCCCACCTACAAAAAAACACCCTTCTAGAGAAGCTGGTTTTTATGCTTTAGATGAAAATAGTGATGTCATTGTAACCGAAAGTTTTGATCTCGATTATAATCTATTAGTAAGTCCTGATAATGACAGGTCTTTAATTCTTAAAGCCTATGCCCTAGCTTTAATCCATGGTCAAACTGTTCGTCAACTAAGTATCTCTAAGCAAAAAGAACGCTCTCCAGAAAATCAAGAAGGAGAAGAAGTAGAAAGACAAGAGCAGTCCGCAATTCACCAATTAGAAACTTATCTTATTATTGATCCAGAAAATAAAAAAGATAAGCCAGCTGAAAGCATAGCCTCTATTGAAAACCCCAAAAAAGGAACCTTAGAGTTGGTCCGCTTTGTTCGAGCTCATTGGAGAGAGCTATCCACCTCTCTAGTAATGGAATCCAGAATAAACGCTTTAGTAGATATTCAAGAAAATCTTCCACCAGCTTGGCAAGCTTTAGCTCCGGAGCAACAAGAAAATATAGAAACCCTAATCACTGCTAAAAACTCTCATCGTTTTTCTGCTCAAGAAATAGTTGAACGCTTTTGTGAAATCGACGACCCTACTATTCGCCAACAAGTTGCTGAACTAGTCCAACAAACTATTGATAATATTTACGTTGACCTTTTAAACAAATATACTGGCACAGAAAAAATAGATTTAGACGAAGTTAACCAGCAATCTTTAGTAAACCTAGAAGCCTATCGAGAAAAATACCGAGAGGCTGTTGAAGCCGCAGAAAAAGAAGGCCGAGCTTTAGCCAGAGACGAAGGAATAACTCTTCGCCTACCTCAAGTCAGCCACATCACTGAAGCCCGAGCTGAAGAAAATGCAAGTATTGCTAAATTTAAAAAAGACCTAGAGGAAGAAGGTCTTCATGTAGAAATAGAATACGCTGACCCAGGCGAAAGAATGAGAGAAACACAAACTTATGTTCCTAGCCATATGCGTACCGATCATGTCCGCGAGCAAGTAAAAATGGACAAAGATTATAAAACCTTTAAAGATGGAACTATAATTGTCCGCACCAATAGCTTAATCAACGCTGTTACTAAAATTATTTCTTCGTAGCAAGTTGCCCGCAAGCCCCTTTAATATCTTGCCCAAAACTATATCTACGAGTCACTGGAACATGTTCTTGCTCCAAGACTTCTTTAAATTTTTCAATATTTTCAGACGGCTTATACTTTCCAGTTTGATTATAATTAATCAAATTAACCATGTATAAACCACTTAAACTATTTTTCAATAACCAAGCCAACTCCTTGGCATGTTCTTCGCTATCATTTACTTTATCAAGCATTACATACTCTAGCATTACTCGACGATTTGTCCGCTTAATATAATCATTAATCGCAGACAAAACTTTGTCTAAACTATAACGATTATTTACCGGCATTAATTGACTCCGTAATTTATTATTCGGAGCATGCAAACTTAAAGCTAAATTAACTTGTAAATCCTCTTTAGCTAATTTTTTAATTCCGTCAATAATTCCACAAGTAGAAATAGAAATCCGACGCGCTCCTAAGCCCATCTTACTATTTAAAATCCTTACTGCTTTTAAAACTTCATCATAATTTAAAAACGGCTCACCCATTCCCATAAACACGACATTAGAAATATCTTCACCTTGGCGTTTAAAAAATAAAACTTGGCTCACCATTTCCTCAGCTGTTAAATTTCGACAAAATCCCATCTTACCAGTAGCACAAAAACTACATCCCATTGGGCATCCTTCTTGGCAAGAAACGCAAACCGTGGCTCGGCCATCTTTATGCTTCATTAATACAGCTTCTACCTTTCCAATTAATGCTTTTTCTGTTTTCCCGTCTTCAGATTTAAATATTTTTCCTTTAATTCCTAAAGGACATTCTTTTTTCAACTTCTCTCTCAGAGGTTTACTAAGAGTCGTTGCTTCATCCCAGCCAGCAATTGCTTTATCATAAATCGCCTCGTCTATTTGTTTTAAACGAAACTTAGGCTCATCTTTTAATACTTCTTCTAATTTACTCAACTCCACGTATTTTTCTTCTTAATTGTTTATAATTAGGCACTTGTTGCTCTACTAAAGCCCAGAATCTATGTGAATGATTCAGTTCTTTTAAGTGGCAAAGCTCATGGATTACAATATAGTCTCTAGCCTCTTTTGTCAAGAATAGAACCTTATAATTAAAGTTTAAATTACCATCTTGCGAACAACTCCCCCATCTAGATTTTTGATTACGCACACTCACTCGCTGATACTTAAAACCATAAAATTGATTATAATATTCCAGCCTTTCACAAATTAACTGCCTAGCCTCTTCTTTGTGTTTTAAATAATGCTCTCTACTACCGCCTAAAACCACTCGCTGGCTCTTTTTCATGTCTTCAATCTTTTTCTGTATCCACTCTCGCTGTTCTTGAAAAAATATCTCAGCTAATTTTTTCGGCACAAACCACGGCCTAGTCACTACAACTAGGCCATCGCCTTCTATTCTAAGAGTTAAATTCTTAGCTCTTTTGTGTCTTTTATGTTTAATCAGCAAAATCAATACTATAAATTACGCTATCATAAAATGTTTGAGTACTTGGCACATCATCCGGTAAGAAACCATTGGGATGAGTTAAGACAAAGTAATATCCTCCATCTTGGCCCATTAAAGTTCCAGTTATCAAATCTCTAACTACCTGCCATTGTGATTCAGTATATACTTGGATAGAAAAAGAATTTACCCAGCCAGTTCCACAATAATAATCCTCATAATCATAGTCATCTGTCAGATAACAATAATAATAAGTGGCTGTTACCCCTTCTAAAGGATAATACTCTGGAGTTTCCCAAAAATTAATCTCATTCTCTGCTCCAACGTCGATAATAAATCCATAATCAGTATTTTTTACCAACCCATCATAATAATCATATTCATCATAATAACTAGTGTTAGTATTATAGTTATAATCATAATCAGTATTAGTATTGTAATTGTAATACCAATCATCATCTGTGTAATCATCGGCATAATAAACCACTACTTGATAAACAAAAAGTCCAATTAAAACTAAACTAACTAATAAAAACGGCAGATAAATTAATATCGGCACTAAAAACTTTTTAATTTTAATAACTACAATAATAGTTACTAATAAGGCCACAAAGCCTACGAACAACCCTAGTCCTAAGACTACCCAAGGCCAAATTCCAATACTCATATTTTTATATTTA
This sequence comes from uncultured Gammaproteobacteria bacterium, assembly GCA_964572175.1. Lineage (GTDB taxonomy): Bacteria > Patescibacteriota > Patescibacteriia > UBA9570 > CAZNEH01 > CAZNEH01. The sequence goes on along the minus strand of CAZNEH010000001.1, from coordinate 60,290 downwards.
ATTTTTAACTATATATTTATTATAGCATATTTGCTATAATAGGCCTATGCAAACACCATATCGAAAACCGGGTAAATACGCGGTTAAAAAATACGACAAAAATTTAACCCAAGAAAAATACGACGAGCTCAAGTCTAAACTGGAGCACATTATTAAGGTTTCCCGCCCCCGCACTATTAAAGAAATGCGAATCGCCGCAGAAAACGGAGACTTTTCCGAAAACGCCGAATACCAAAATGCAAAGTCCCGTCTCCGCGGACTCAACCGCGCTATCGACGATATTGAAGAACAGCTCAAAGATGTTACTATTATCAAAGCCTCTACTGACACTGACTCTATCCAACTCGGCCACACTGTTACTATTTCTGTAAACGATAAAGAAGCGACTTTCCAAATCCTTGGCTCGGCTGAGACTGATCCTGGCAAGGGCGTTATTTCTCACTCCTCACCTCTTGGCTCTGCCCTACTCGGACACAAAATAGGTGACTTAGTTAAGGTTACCATCAACGGACGCCAAATCGAATACAAAATCATTAGCATAAAATAAAATGAAAATTATAATTTCTTCGCTTATAATTATAGTGTCTTTTTTGTGTGTTAATTTAAAACCAGCTCTGGCTGTTCCTGATTATAGCATCCCTACTATTGATCAATTTAGGGTTTTACAAACTTATAACAAAAAAATTACTGTTCGCTGGAAAAAAATAACAGACAGTGGGGTCAACTTTTATCAAGTTAAAACTTATCGTGAAAGAAGGTCAGGAAAATTAAAATGGGTAACTAGAAACCGGACTAAAGACAATAATTATAAAAAAACTTTAAAAAACCTATCTCCTGGATACACTTATTATTTTAAAGCCCGCGCCTGCCGGACTAAGCTTAATTGTGGCCCTTGGAGTGAAAAACTACGAGCCACTACTGACACCCCTCCCCCAGTAGTAAAAAATTTAATTGTTAATTTTAAACGATATAGCTCAACAACCGACCGCGCCGGAGCCTTTGACTTTGCCTCTGGTTATAACGAAGACAAACTTTTTTACGAATTCGGCGCTGTTGTCCCCACTGGCAGCGGAGGATATAAAATGTTGCCTACTTTTGAATATCGCACCGGCCCCAATGCTAGAGTTTACTCCCCTGTAAACGGAACTATTCAAAGCGCTGTCTTTCAAAACTCAACTAATGATTATGAGTTGATTATTAATAAATATGAGGGCAATGATGTTCAAGTTTACATAGACCATGTTAAAAGTCTTCAAGTTTCTGAAGGCGACGAAGTTAAAGCTGGCGACTTCATCGGCCGCGCCGGCACCTGGACCTCTAGCCTTGGGCGTGTGGAGTTAATGGTCGCCTCTAGTGAGGGGTATGAATGTCCCTTTAACTATTTTGACCCTGACTTAAAAGACGAATACGAAGATAAAATCCTCCAGCACATGGAAGACTGGGAAGATTACAAGGGTGATAACTCTATTTATGATGAAGATTCTATGACCGTTGCTGCTGGTTGTGCTTATGACAGGCTTCAGGATGATGAGTTGGAATTATAAATTTCCAGAAATAACACTTCGCCCTAATTCTTTTTCCGTATCTTTTCTTGCCTTACCAGCTACGCCACCTCCGCGCTTAGCAACTTTTTTATGCGACGGCATATTTTTTGGTTTTTCTTGGCTAGAAATTTCCGTCGTCACTCTTTCTCCTAACATAGTAAATATTAACTCAAGATCTGTCATGTAATCACGTAAATTCTTTTTATCTAATCCTTTTACGCTTCTATATTCACTTGGAGTTAATCCAAAAGTCGCCTTAGAAATCTCAGCTGTTAAAATAGCGTAATTATTAGGTCTCTTAACCCCTCTTTCTCTCCACTCATCTGTTAAATTCTGTCTAATAGCAATTCCCCTTAATCGTTTATCAATCCATTCTTTAGAATATCCTTTTTGTTCATATATTCTCTTCATTCTTTCTTGAGCTAGTTCTGGATTCTCTATCTCGTCTAATCTTTCTTTTCCAACTTTAGCTAACCATCTCTTAAATGGCTCGACCTTAGGAGATGGAATTGACTGAATAATCCTAAAAATTCCTTCTGTGCTAGCACAATCTGTAAGTCTCATCTTTCCATCTAGTGCCTTTAATTTCAACTGTCGACAAATTGTCGATAGTTCAATTTTTTCTTCATCACCAACTCTTTTCTTCATTTGATACCAATAATCCCTTGAGTTTGCGCTATCAGTTAAAATATCAATGATATCAATAACCGAATAATACCATTCTTCTTTATGCCAAACCCGCCTTATTTTTTTACTTTGAAATAATACTATCTTATTATTTCTTTTCATTTTTTCTTTTTTCATAATTTTTATTAAATTTTTATATTCACTTTTAACTATAAACTACCTCTCAATTTTGTTAATACAAAAAACGCGACGGCTCATCTACCGACAAACAAGCTCAACACCCTATAAAATAATAAAAAAACAGGCTTTAAAGCCTGTGTATAAAAAACTCACCGACGGCCCTCCCCTCCGTATACTAAACACTTATTTAATTCTTTCTTTTTCTAGTAGTTTTACTTTTTTGCTTTTTTCTTAGTCGCAGTTTTACGTTTCTTTGCAACCTCAGATACGCTTCTTTTAGGATGGCGCTTAACTGAGCTTTTTGAAACATACTTGCCGCTAATGCAGCTACGATGCCTCTTTTTGGCTTTTTTTGTTTTTTCTGTTGGCATATTTTTTTAAATTAATATACTTCCTTTTTTAAAGGATAACATTTTCCGCTATCCCTAGTCAAATTTAAAACACTAAAGGATAACTCCCTCTTCTTTTAACAGATTTCTCTTCTTAGCCTCTCCTCGATTATAGCCACCTATCTTCCCATCAGATCGAACCACCCTATGACAGGGTATTTTTTTATCGTAATTTTTATTCAGGATATTCCCCACTGCCCGCGACGCTCCCGCACTCCCCGCCTTCTTAGCTACTTCCTTATACGTCAAAACCTTCCCTTTCGTAATCTGAGACACTACTTTTAGTACTTTTTCTCGGAATGTGGGCATGAAAAATTACTTATTAATAAAATTAGATTCATACGTGCTGTAAAAAGAATCGACTAAATCAAAAACTACTACTTCTATAGTATCGTTAAATTCTTTTATTTTTTGCACTTTATCTTTTATATATTTATTATACTCTTTTTTAGAACCCAAGTATGCTGCACTTTTTTTGTCTAAATTATTAACCCTATAAAGAGACTCTAGTAACTGTGCGTTCTTTATTCCTGGGTCTTTCAATTTTTCTTTGTGCTTTATATTATTTTGTATACCTCTTATTTCTTCTATCGACTTATTGAACTTTTTTAATGCACTAACGTGCTGCTTACTTATCTTCTTATTTGTAATAAGAATATCTAATTTAACATATTTATCAGACAAGCCAATGTCATGTACAAAATTTGATAATTTTAAAATCCTATCAAATAACGCTACTACATTTATATAAAAATATTCTAAATGATAAATTATGTAATCGTGCCTAGTTATATTATCTCGTAATTTTTTATTACTAGGATAATATTTAATCAAGTATATACAATAATTTAAATCTCTTATTTTTAAATCAATTTCTTTTACTAATTTAAAACAATCTACTGTAGACTGTTCATCTTTTTCTAAATTAACAGAATCTTTTCCACGCCCCTCCTTAACCATTTTAATCATTATAGGGGTTAAAAAACCATTTTTACCATAAAAATTTTTATAAAATAAATTATCTTCAAATTTATTTTTTTTCATATCTTCTATTTTAAACTCTCGCAAGCCAACCCATTCCCATCCCTATCCAAATCATGAATATCATCCCCCACTTCAGCTAAACACTGCTCATAAGCATCTTGTGCCTCTGACTGATAATTAAAGTCACTACAATTATAAATATTTGCGCTACACTCATAGCTAACTGGCTCTGGCTCAGGAGTGGGTTCCGGCTCAGGCGTTGGCTCAGGATCAGGAGTCGGATCTGGAGTAGGCTCAACTACTGGCGTAGTAACCACCTCTTCTGATTGTTCATTACTCTCTTCACTAACAACTACCTCTTCTTCAGTTTCTTCAACTAAATCATTAGTATTAAAATATTTATATTTCGACCACTTCCCACATTTATTCTTTTTACAACCCCTCACTCTATACTTATACTTCTTCCCCTCTTTTACATTATCCGTAATCTTTACCCAATTCTTTTTCCGCTTTGTCCAAGTCTTAACTTTTTTACCGTTTTTCTTTTTAAGCTGAACTTTATAATACTTGGTCTTGGAAACCTTGGTCCATCTAAGTTTGGAATCAGAGTCTGCGGAGATATCAGCTTTTAAACCTGAAGCTTTTTTAATTGTCGTCACAGTTCTAACAGCTGCGGACGAGCTACTTGGCATAGTCAACGCAAAAAACGCTAATACCAAGATCGCGAGGGATAATTTTTTCATAAGTGTTCTAAGTTACTATTTTCAATTTAACCTTAACACCCCACCCCAAATTAGTCAAAATAAAAAAATACGACCTACATCCCCCCGGTGTAGGTCATGGAATCACCAGCTACGGTGTCCATCATCTGCGTCGGTGCACGATTCTCCGAAGGTAGACCCGGAACAGGTCTCCCCGTAACGAGTACACCCTTCGCAGGAGCTGGGACCCGAATCTCGAAGCCAGGGCCGAGGCGCTGACTCCTCCTCCGGATCGTCGTCCTCGTCATCCGTCGACGTGGGCGTCCAGTTTTCCGTGTTCATGCCAGAGTGCTGCGTGTGACCGCAGACCTGGCAGCCGAGCGTCTCCAGACGATCGCCACATCCGATGATCACCATGGTCCGGCCGCAGTGCTCGAAGCCCTCCTTCAGACCGAAGTGGTTCTTGTGGTACCTCGCTTCCGACATGCACACCTCCTCGTGTGATTCGTGTAGTTCTGCTCTGCCTAGTCGATCATGATCCGGCAGAGGTACTTGTTCTTCTCTCCAGGAATGGTCGACAGCACGATCGCGTCCTGCCCAGACGATCCCTTGATCCGATCGCCGACCACCGGACGCCGCGCGCTGCGAGCACTCCAGGTGATCACGATGAAGAACTTGTCCCTCTGGAAAAAGAAGGTCTCCCCGACCACCAGCTCGACCTCGTCGACCTGCAGCGGCTCGGAAACCTGCTGATCCTCGATCTGAGGGGCACCATGAACCCACAGACCAATGAATGAATTCCACGGTCTAGCCAACCATGACAACATCTTACATGCCCTCCCTTGTGAATTAGGCGCCCTTACCTTAGCACCAAAACCCTCCCGAGTCAACCCAAATAAAAAAAGAACCCGCCGTGGTCCGAAGACTGTAGCGGGCTAAAGAATGAACATCGCGGCATTGAACGCCAAGAAAATCAGGATGCCCCCTGCCAGAAGAAGGCCCTCTGCCTCGTGTACCTCTTCTCGCTCTGTAACGGTGCGCCCCGTATTCTTTTTGAAGCGATCCATTTTTTCTGCGCCCCTGAAAACGAAGTGTTTACCCAGGCCCAGTGAAGCCACGATCATTGCCACTAGAAAAATACTAAAATCCATGTCTTTCCCCCTTGATAATAATACTCTAACATCCCCTGTTTTTTTAGTCAAAAAAATAGACCCGCCGTCGTCCCGATATGAATCAGGACTATGGCGGGCACGGCCCACACTTACCTCGTCGTCGCTGTCTAGCGCTTGTCTTCCCCGAAGATAGAAGCCAGGCGCCTGAGCCTCGCGGTCACGGGCACGCGGGCCAAGAGCTTCACCCGGAAGGGAACCTTCTTGCCCAGGACTCCCTTCTTCTCCAGATCATCTCCACAGAACGGACAGAACCTTGCATTGGACACATCAGTCGCCGTCCAGTCACAGGGAACACAGCTGAGAGCAGCACCTTTCATCATCTCACCTCGAGCTCGGGGTTGAAGTTGAACACTATTTTTACCCTAACATCTCCCCCACTCTAAGTCAATAAAAAAACGACCTATATCCCCCCGATATAGGTCATCGAACTAGTTGTCTTCGCCGCTACTCGACGAGCCCGGCCTCGCGGATCCAGACGCACATGATCAGATCCTTCTCGTCGTCGATGACCTCTAAGACCTGGGCCTCAGAGAAATCACGCCCCTCGCGTGCGATGAAGTGATCATGTCGAGGAAGTTCACCCTTGTGGACGCGGAGGACGAAGATGTTGTGGTCGCACTCGAACATGGGACCGCCATCGGTCCGACGCACCATGGACCAGTTGTAGGCCTGCAGCGCCTTGGAGTCACGGTGCCGGAAGCTCTTGGACATCATACCGTAGTCCAGCGGCCAGGTCTCGCCCCTGGGCCTGATCGCCACGTACTCCGGCACGATCTCGGCCTTGAACGGCCAGCCACCGCAGATGAAGAGGTCGTGAACCACTCCAGGCTTCAGCGGAACACCGCGAACCGTCTCGATATCTTCCACCCACAGACCCATGAACATATGCCAGCCTCTGGAAATCAAACCGAGCATTTTGTGTGCCCTCCCTTTGTGAATTAGGCGCCCTAACCTTAGCACAAAACCCTCCCCGGGTCAACCCAAATAAAAATACCCCCTGTCAACCACTCGGGTTGAACAGGGGTTAGTCGCCACGGCAGAAGTGCCGATAGCCATCGACCAGGCTAAAGGGCTCCAAACCATCTTCCAGGGCCTTCATAAAAACCTCGTCCTGTTGGCAAGTGGTCAGCCTATCCCAGTCCCTCCGGCTCTTAACTCCAGCCGCCCGGTGCAGCCGCCACTGATCCGAAGCGTTGAAGGCCACTAGATTACCCGAACGAGGCTTCGGCGGCGGACCAGGCTTACCCCAGGTCTTACGCCGAACCTTTTTCCCGCGGGAATTGGTCACCCAGGACCAGCGCTTCAGCATCCCTTTCTTGAGCTTCCTCGCTCGAACTGGGGGCCGATCCCGAAGCATCATCTCTTCCAACTCCATCCAGCCAGCCAAGCAAGCGTCAAAAGGTTCACTTCTCTTAGACATTTCTAAATCCTCCCTTGTTAATTTAACCCTACCATCCCACCCCATTAGAGTCAAACTTGTCCGCCGCAGTCTGCGAAGGCGGAAAAAAATATGACCTATATCCCCCAATATAGGTCATCGAACAAGTCGTTGTGTGCTCTAGCCAGAGCAGCTGCCGTCGGGCGGCCAGTCCTCGGGCGTGGAGTTGTGTCCGACATGGCCCATGGCTCCACAGACCTGGCAGCCAACTGGCCACAGGTGAGCATCCAGACGACCGATGATCACCATGGGCTGGCCGCAGTGAGTCCAGCCCTTGTCGGGCCCATGGTTCTCGAGGTAGAAGTTCGTCCCCGACCACTTCTCCGGCTGGCACTCGATCAGAGTGTCTGGAGAAGCACTCGGACGAACCCGAGCCGTCTTGCCGCAGGACTGACACCCGATCTTCTCGGCCTGAGCATCATGCTCCAGAACCACGACCGATCCCCCGCAGACGCACTTGAACTGGGTGGACTGACGATCATCGAAGAAATACCTTTTCTCACACATGCGTACCTCCCTTGGTTTACGCTAACTTTAGCCTACCACCCCACCCTGTTTTAGTCAAAAAAAGCGACCCATCAGATGAATCTCATCCTAGGGTCGTGGGGCTAATGCCCGCGAAGTTGTCCTTGGCCTAAGCGTAGGCCGGGATCTCGGTCGGCGGCGGCAGTGGCCGCGGCGGAATGAAGGGACGTTCGGTGATGTCCACCTCGGTCGTCGGCTCCCCGGCCCCAGGCTTCTTCATCAGCCCGTTGCAGATCGGGCACCGCAGGCCATCATCTTCGTTGATTTTGCCAGATACTGGCATAGGGTATCCACAGTTCTCGCACTTGAGCATCTTCATGGGAATCTTCCTTCGTCGGTTTGAAAAATTGTAATGTAAGTATAGAATAAAAAAATAACCCCTGTCAACTCCGTAGAGCTGCAGGGGGGGGTATTCACACTCGTCGCTGAAAACCAGCTACCACCAGCGGCGGCGTGCTGCTCGGCGCTCCTCTTCATCCCTTTTCCTCCGGGCCTCTTGAGCTGCCGCTCTCTGCTGAGCCTCGCGCTTCTTCTTGGCCCTGATGCGCTCCTCCTTCTTACCAGGAGCATCGCCGCTCTGGACCCAGACGCGCTTCGGGCGCCGTCGGCCACGAGAGTTGTTCACCAGCTTCTTGACCTTGACCCAGCCATGCTTGGCCGGATGCTTGTCTCTCTGTGTCTGTCCTTGCAAGATTTCCTCCTCTTGCTTGTGGATTCGTAAATATCTTACCTAAATAAACTACCCCTGTCAACTAAAATTTATTTATTTTATAGATATTGTGTTATAATTAAAGAATCATTAAAATAAAAAAATATGCAACAAAAACCAATCTCCGCCAAGGACGTGTTTATGCACCTCCTTTCCGTCATTATGCTGTATGCCAGTGCTATCAGCTTTATGGTGGTTATCTTCCAAATTATCAACCTATTAATGCCAGACCTATTAGCCGAGGACTACATCCACTCCTATCAAATCGAAGGAGCTTACGACCTCATTCGCAGTGGACTGGCCTTTTTAATTATCACCTACCCTGTTTATGTAATCAGCACCTGGCTAATTAAAAAAAGCTATGCCAAAGATGCTTGGAAAAAAGAAATGTTTTTACGTAAGTGGTTAGTTTACTTCACTTTATTTGTTACTGCCCTATTAATTATCGGAAACTTAATTGCCTTATTAATCGGCTTCTTATACGGCGGCCTAACCATGGCTTTTGCCTTAAAAGTTTTAACCGTCTTCTTTGTCGCCGGAATTGTTTTCGGTTACTATATTGTTGACTTAAAAAATAAATACGACAAACAACTTCGCTTTTTATTTATCTTTACCTCTATAGTTGTTCTAGCTGCTATAATCGCCGGATTCTTCTTTGTTGGCTCTCCAGCTAATCAAAGACTTCGCAACATCGACCAAGATAAAATTAATGACCTAGAATCTCTAGACTACAGTATTAGCTCTTACTATAATAATCAAAAAGCTCTCCCAGAAAATATTACTGATTTCGACGATTACAAAGAAGCTTATCAATACACTATTACTGACGAAACCCATTATCAAATCTGTACCGAGTTCAACTTCCCTAGCTATGGCTACGAATTCAGTAATAAGTACGACATGACCATTCCCGCAAACACCTGGGAGCACGACACTGGTGAAATTTGCTTCACTAAAAAAATAAACCCTGAATATCAAAGCGAATTCATTAGATAATTATCTGTAAATAAAAAATCCCCTGGCGGAGGAGTCGGGGGATTTTTATATGTTATTGAAATCTTTTTCCGTGCATGCCCTTTCCTTTCTTTCCCATTTTCTCAGGCAAGCCTAGTTCTTTACGAATCTCATCAGCTGCTTCTTTATCGCCGCTTTGCATTAACTCATGCATCTCTGCAAAACGATCAAAGTTTTCTTCATTTACATAATCAGTGATCTTTGGCTTAGATTCAATTACTTCTTTCCAAGCTTCGTAGTCACGATCAGCAAAAATTTGATCCATTTCTGCTCGATGCTCTTGATGATCAACATCATTTCTTTCATGAGCATAGCTGACTCCGGCAAAGCCTAGGGCTCCAACGATCCCAACTACTGCTAATAATGATGAAATACTAATTACTTTACTTTTTTTAGTCATAATAATTTTTTTAATAATCTTGTCTAGACACTAAGTAATACGACAATTAAAAAATATTATTTCACAAACTCAGCCTTAAATCTAAACTCTTCCTCCTCTTCTTCACCTAAAACTTTAATTCTATGGCCTTTTTCTGGTTTTCCTTTTTTCCCAAATCTAGTATCCTCTTCAATTATTACTATCCAATAATTTTCTTCTAAATCTTCTAATTCTATTTCTTCCTCTGAAATATCTAAAACATCTCCCATTAATAAACCACGTTCTGGCTGCATCCAATGATGTTCGGAAAATGGCACTACTTTATGATACCCCTTCATTCTCTTTTCTAATCTTTCTTCTGCTTTTTCAGCTACTCCCACAAAATAAAATATACTCGCTAAAAATAAACAAACTAAAGCCATTCCTCCTAAAACCTTCCATAGCCGCACTTTATACCCTCGCTTAGTCTTTTTTAAATCCAAATAACCAAGGACTCCCACAATCACAGCTATTCCAATCCAAAAATAAGGAATCGCTTCAACCATTAAAAATATCTTTCGACGTAAAGCCCAAATTTCTTGATCCTCTAAAATCTCCCAGCTTAAACTTAAAGCTAAACTAATAAATATTAGAGAAACAACTGCTCCAGCCAATAACAAAACATGCTTAATTACAAACCACACTCTTGGCTTTGGCTTGAGCTTTTTTTCTTCTATTTTTTTCTTAATCTCTTCGGCTATGTTAGTCATATTTTTTATTGGCTAATAACTTTTCTAACTTCTTCTTGGCTCGATTCAACAACGTCCCTACAGTATTAACTGGCTTTTTAATAATATCAGAAATCTCTTCATAAGATAAATCATCATAATACTTCAACTGCAAAACTTCCCGATATTTAATATCCAACTTTTTAATAGCTTCTTTTATTTCTTGTTTTAAAACTTTATCATCAATATTTTTAACCATGTCAAATTCATCTGGCAAAATATTCTGCAGCACATCATCTTCTATGTCCAAGTCTTTTAAACGCTTTTTATTCTTTCGCCAATGAGAAATAGTCTCGTTATGAGCAATCGAAAAAAGCCAAGTCGAAAACTTCCTCCGCTGGTCGTAATCATTTAAATTAGTATATGCTTTTAAAAATATTTCCTGCCCAATGTCTTCGGCCTCTTGGTAGCTAACACCCGAAATCCGCATAATATAGCTTAAAATAGGCTTTTCGTACTTTTGAACTATTTGGGTATAATCATCAGGGTTTTTCAAAGCAGCTAACACCAATTTTTGGTCCATATACTATATAATACGCACGTATTTATTATTTATTTCAGGCTACAATGTAGCAGCATTTACCCCACCTGTAAAGTCGGTGTCATAAGCCCACCACCAGTCCTCTAAATCCAGGTCTGTCCCAAAATCATATAACCTAGTATTAGGGCTTCCTTGTAAAGGAGTTAAAACTATTTCCATGTCACAATCATCATCAGTATCCACTAATTCCACCTGCATTCCATAATTATAACCCTCTCCATAAGGCTCTTTTTTATCTAGTAGCTCAAAAGTGTTATTACTCTTAAACTTATAAACTTTTAATAAATCTTGACCTCCTTGTGGAGCTACTACTAATTCTGTTTTTGGCTTACCATTTAAATCTCCCAAAGCTATATCTAAATCTCCGTAATAATTTTTATATGGTCTTTTTTTCTTAACAAACTTTACCTCTTTACTACTAGTAAATCTATAAAACTTAATTAACCCATTGGCGGCTACGGCTATTTCTGCTCTACCCTTATTATTAATATCACCTACGGCTATGCTCAAGCCATCAAATTCATTTACATGAGTCTCTTCTTGACCAATTAAACTTAATTTACTGCTAGTAAATTTATAAATCTTTAAATTACCTTGCCCAGTATTTGGTCCCACTAAAATTTCTAGCTTATCATTATCATTAACTTGCCCTAAAACTACCTGCAAGTCTCCTTCAAAATCATCTCCATAAACACTTTTTGAAGTAATTAATTTAAAATCATCTTTTTTAGATCGATACCTATAAACTTTAATTCTTTTAGGTCCAGCTACTACTATCTCGTCTTTTCCATTTCCATCAATATCACCCACGGCTATCCGCGCTCCACTTTTAAAATCTTTAGAAAAAACTCGCTTCTTAGCTAATAAGCTTCCGCTATCTGTAAACGCTTGCAGTAAGGCTCTATTTCCTTCTTTAGGTAAAGTAATCAACTCGCCCTCTCTATCTCCATCTAAGTCTCCCCAAGCTAAATTAAACCCGCCTTCCCAAGTATTTTTATAAATTCTAAATTGATCTAATGTTTTTCCGTTAGAATTAAACATTCTCACCTGTGCCCCACCATCAGAATAAGGCGCTACCGCCACTTTTCCAGGGTACCAATCAGTTTCAGCCGTAATCTCATAAGTTCTGTTTTTAACTTCTTTATCATAAGTAAAACTAATCGCCCCGTCATCATCTGCGCAATACCGACCAAAATTAGAATCATTAACTTTTACCACATAGCAATAATCAGCCGTTAAATCACCGACTGTATAAGTTGTTTGAACACTTTTTTTACTCGCCACTTCTTGCCAACTTTTACCCTCCCAATCTGTAACAGTTACAGCTGCTGTTCCCTTAGAAGTCTGAGCTTCTAAGTCTATCTGAGTCTCGCTGCTCTCTGGGTTTTCTGAATAAGAAACATTTCCTTCATTATTATAAGTATTAGTCACTCCAGTATGAGCTTTATGATTTTTCTTAACTGTAATTTCCTTAGATGTTCCCGCTGGAATATCACTGGTTACGTAAACTACATGATAATCATCAAATTGATAATCACTATGGTCTAAATAATTTCCATCTTGATCCTCAGCATGAACATAAGATCCACTTAATAAAAATTTAGTTCTAGCCCAGTCCCAATCTATTTCTCCAGAGTTAGTTACTGTAATTGTCACCTCATCTTCGGTACCGTCATTTAAATCTTCTGTGCTTTTAGTAATATAAAAACTATCATAATCAATTTTCTCATACTCTACCCCATCATCGGAAACATGAACTAATACATAATGATTCTCTCCGCTAACTAAAGTCCCTCCAGCTCCCGCAGAAACCAACTGATAAAATCCGTTACTGACACTAGAAAAATCACTACTATCTATTAACTCGTAATCATAACCATGAGAATGCCCATTTAACACCAAATCTACCCCGTTTTGGTCAAATAAACCCGCTACAGTAGTGGCTTGGTCAGGGTCATCCCAGCCTGTGTAACTAGCCCAAGATGGAGGTACTAACGGCCGATGATAATAAGCAATTTTCTTGTCTGCACTAGAATTAGCCAAATCAGACTGCAACCAAGTGTACTGCGTTCCTTCTATGCTATTTTCTTCTCCATCTTCTTCTGTAGAAAGACTCATAAAATGCGCCCCTCCAAAATCAAAAGAATAATAAGTTGACCCAAAATAATCTGTATATAAATCCATACTTACTTCTACATCATGATTACCCACTGCTGTAAACCAAGAAGTATTTAAATTTTCTTCCATCACAGTCAAAAAACCCTCAGCATCAATTTGAACTTCTGCTTCAGTGTTACTACCAAAAGTAAGGTCTCCGGCTATTAGAGTAAAATAAGGATTAATAATATCTACTTGCTGTAAAATTCCTTTATGAGTCGGATCATATAATTGATCAGAGTCTGGCTGCGGATCACTCATTCCCACAAAATAAAAATCATCCAACTCTTCCCAAGGTGAAATATTTATCACCTCTTCATTAGCTGTTAAAACTTTAGTAAAGCTTAGTTCATTTCCATCCCGAGTTATAGAATCATAATTATCTACTAAAAAATAATCCGGATCCACATGCTCTACTGTAAAAGAAATTTGTTCATTCACATTTCCAGCTACCGTAATCTCACATTCAAAACCCTGCATGTTCAAGACTATCGCCGAGGCACTACTTTCTTTTTCCCAACACCCATCATAATCCAAAGTCAACGCTTGCCCGGCCAGCGGGAAAAAAACTACACATAAAATTAATAAATATCTAAACTTCATAGCGATTTAGTCGTAATATATCTGGTGGCTACGTTCTGACTTAAGTATTTAGTTGAACCAATAGTTCTCCTAGCTTTTACTTCAAACTTATATTTAGTATCTGGCTTTAACCCAGTAATATATTTATAAACATAATTCTTAGAACTATCATTAGATCTTTTAACTGTTTCTATTTTACTCCACTTTCCACTCTTCTTTTTATAAACTAAAATATTAAAACCAGTCACTCTTTTAGCCATAGTCTCTATTTTTATTCTAAGCTTCTTTGCTTTTCTATCAGACTTAGGAAAAGTAAATTCAGACTTAGTTATCTTTCTTGGATAAGTTACTAATCTTTTTCCATCTGTCCATTCTGAAGTATAACTACCAGATACCCCCTGTACTTGCCAATAATATTTTCCCGCATTTTCTAAATCTTCCAACTCCACACTATTTATAGAACTAGTAGTAGTCGTATAGCTTGATTCAGAAGACTTTCTATATCTAATATTATAACTTTCTACATCACTAACTTCATCCCAACCTAAAGTAGCCTTATAAATTCCTCTGTCTGTATTAACTAAATTTTCTGGCACATCTAGTCGAGCCTCAGACGCATAACCATCTGGCACAGTATAAGAACAAACCTCTGTGGTCTCTGCTGGATCACCATACCCATTTCCATCTGAATCTAGATAATAAGTTTGATTCTCACTAATAGTATCATCAGTATCATCGCAATCAGTTCCGGTTTCTGAGCCATCATTATCATAATCATTGTCATTAGCATCATCTGAGTTAGCCACATAGCCTGTCGGCGCTGTTAAAGAACAAACCGAAGTAGTAGTGTCTGAGCCATAACCATCGCCATCTGAATCCTGATAATAAGTTTGATTAGCAGAAATTGCTGCGTCATTATCATTACAATCAGTTCCGGCAATTAAGCTAGTAGTAGCTGTTACCCCGTCTCCATCTAAATCAATATGCAAATAACCCACATAAGCTGCTCCAGCCAGACTTCCACCCTCACTATTTTGATAAGCCCCTATTAAAATATCACTATAACCATCATTATTAATATCACCAGCTGTCGATACGCTTATTCCTGCATAATCCAATGATTCTTCTCCAATAAACTTATCCTTAGTAGACAAACTAGCTGTTCCTGTATAATCCGCGCTTTGCCCATAAATTAAATAAGCTGCTCCGGCAATATCTCCACCAGCATCATTTAAATAAGCTCCTACTAAAAAATCATCGTACCCATCATTATCAACATCTCCAGCCGAAGCTACACTTACCCCTGCGTCATCACCAGCTGCCTCTCCGGTAAATTGTGCTTTAGTAGACAAGTTAGACGTTCCAGTATAATCGGCGCTTTGGCCATATATTAAATAAACTGCTCCAGCTTGACTTCCACCATCGTCATTTAAAAATGCTCCAATTAAAATATCATCGTATCCGTCATTATCAACATCACCGGCCGCAGCAACAGATACTCCCGAAGAATCACCAGCTGCCTCTCCGGTAAATTGTGCCCTAGTAGACAAGCTAATTGTTCCAGTATAATCAGCGCTTTGTCCATAAATTAAATAAGCTGCACCAGCACCGCTTCCTCCGTCATCATTATCTTTAGATCCAACTAAAAAATCATCATACCCATCATTGTCTACGTCTCCAGCTGCTGAAACCTTACTAGCATAATCATCAATTGCCTCTCCAGTAAATTGTGCCCTAGTAGACAAGCTAATTGTTCCAGTATAATCAGCGCTTTGTCCATAAATTAAATAAGCTGCACCAGCTTTACTTGCTCCATCTCCATTTCTACTAGACCCAACTAAAAAGTCATCATATCCATCACCATCTACATCACCAGCCGAGGATACATTTACCCCCGCATAATCATCAATTGCCTCTCCGGTAAATTGTGCCTTAGTAGACAAATCAATATCTCCTGTATACTTATCGCTTTGCCCATAAATTAAGTAAGCTGCTCCGGCCTGACTTCCGGCATCATCATTTAAATAAGCTCCAATTAAAAAATCATCATATCCATCACCATCTACGTCCCCAGCATAACTAACGCTTTTTCCAGCATAATCACCACCTGCTTCTCCAATAAATTTAGCTACCGTTGATAAATCAGTTAATGAAGAATATTCTTCAGACTGCCCATAAATTAAATAAGCTGCTCCGGCTTGATTTCCGCCATCATCATTCTGATCAGCCCCAACTATAAAATCATTATATCCATCACCATCTACGTCCCCAGCATAACTAACGCTTTTTCCTGCAAAATCAGCTAAATCCTCTCCTGTAAACTGATTTAATTCACTTAAATCAAAATCAGTTTGAGCAAAGGCAATATTATTCAAAAGAAAAAATAAAGCGATAACAATACTAAAAAACAAGCCAATATAACGCATGGCTCGAGATTTAAACTTAAACCCAGCGTAGCAAGTAAAAGCCACTAAAACTAGGCCAAAAAATAACATTCCTTCATCCATATTTTAAGCAATTATACAAGAATTTAAAAATATTGTCTAGCTTCTTCCCATAAAGAATCATTATCATGGGTTGTCTTTAACCAATAAAACCATTCTATTCCCCAAAAATATATCTCACTAGCTCCAGTTAATCTGGTAAACTCAGCCCTTTCTGATAATTCTTGAGCATCAATCTGCCCTAATTGATCATATATACTTAAATTTAACACGCTTTCCGGCGCCCAAGGCTCTGTTTGCAACTCTGTAACAATAAAATCATCAGACTTCCAACTCACTAAATCGTATTTTCTGCCGTAATGCCCAGGAGTAATCGGCCAACGTAAAAATCCTAAATATTTATTCCAAACCAATCGATAAACACTAATTCCTAAAATATCACTATGTTTAGTTGATCTTTGCCAACTACTAAGCTCCCCACTCTCCGTCACCAGCACTGGCCGACTTGGATCTAAGCGCTTAACCAATTCTACTTCTTCTTCTAAAACTTCCGTGGTTCCTCGATAGGGACATTCTCCAAATATGTTTAACAATGGCTCATTTTCTACTTGCCAAATTTTAATGGCATCATGATATTTATATCTTTCTACAGTTGCCTCAACAAATTTTAAAGTCTCGCTATTTAATTCTTCTTCACTTAATTCTTCTGCCCACCCTGGAAGATGACACTCTGGCCACCGCGGCTGACGTTTACCAACTACTAAAATTACTTCCACTCCTCGCTTACTTGCTTCTTGCAGTTCCCAGTCCAAATCTCCCCAATGATACTCTCCTTCTGTAGCCGCGATCTGAGACCAATAGCTTGGCAATCTTAACTTCTTAACCTTTAAATCATCTAGCACTGCTAAATAAAGCTCTCCATAATCTAAACCATACTCTTGAGCTTGAATCCGACTTAAATTAGCTCCGTAAATCGGCTCATTGTCTTTTTCTTCTAATTTAAAACCAGTTAAGAAAAAACAGCCTAAAATAATTATAGAACAAAAAGAAACCATAACTATCAACAAAAATCTCCTCCGAACTTTAAAATGATGTTTCATATTTTAATAAGCTAAGAAAAATAAACCACCGCCAATTAATATTATAGCGATTACTTTCTGAATCACAATTCCGGCAGTTATTTTTTCTTTGAAATATTTTGGAAAAACTTTTACTAAAATAGCCATGGCCACTACTAAGAAAACATACTGAATTCCTTGTAAAGCATTAATCAACGACACACTAGCCAAAGAAATAGCATAATTCAGCAACACATAAGCTGCCGCTCCGATAGCCTGATTACCAACAAAAACTAAACGCACTTTATTACTTACCCCCTTAAAACTGCTTAAAATCATTTTTCTTTTCTTCTTAGACACTAAAAAAGCCAGCACCACCATAAACGACCCTACTCTAATCCAAATAAAGGCGCTTAAAAACTCTTGTTCTATATAAGCATATTTTGTTAGCACAAAAGAAGCCGCAAATAACAACGCCGCAGCCACTCCATAAATATAACCTAGTCGAATCATCTCACGTTTTTTCTTACTACCACCTTCCATTAAGCTAATTAAAATACTCCCGACTAATAATAATCCAAAAGCAATTAATTCTTTAGTAGCTAGTCTTTCAGCTAAAAATATATAAGACAATATAAAAGTAAAAACAGGAATAAGCCCACCAATCAAAGGCACTACTCTAGAAGTCTCTCCGATTTGTAAAGATTTAAAGAAAAACAACAAGGCCAAAATCAAAGCCACCCCAGCTAAAGCATCAACGATAAACTGACTTAAAGTCGGCAAGTACCAAGCCCAAGGCAAAGCCCCCATAGCTAACATTCCCAGCACTCCGATCATAAAAGCATACACAATCGGACTGCGGACAAACTTATTTAACAAAAGCTTGTCTATAACATAGTTAATGGCATTTAAAAAATGCGCAATGATAACAATAATAATCCACATAAAAATATTATAACATAAAATGATTACTTATGCTATAATAAAACTATGAAACATATTAACCTCAAAAAACAAAAACTAAAGCCTATTAAGGGAATAGACATTAATAAGCTAAAAAACATTGCCAAGCTTATTCGTCAAAACTCTTTTATGGCCGTAGAAGCAGCTAAGTCTGGCCATCCAGGCGGGTCTTCATCTAAAACCGAACAACTAATCGCCTTACTAGCTAGCGGTGTTATTAAATTCGATCCTAAGGATCCTAAAAACCCTAACCGCGACCGCTTAGTTTGGTCTGCCGGCCATTGCACTCCTCTTTTATATAGCACCCTGGCTTTATGGGATAAAAATATTGATTTAAAAAGTTTTCGCACTGTCGATGGATTACCCGGACACGCTGAATCACAATACCCTTTATCAGATTTATCCACTGGCTCTTCTGGCCATGGTTTTGCCGGAGCTTGCGGCCTAGCCACAACTCATCAATCTTGCGGCCTTGATACTAAAGTTTTCGTTATGATGGGCGACGCTGAATCAGAAGAAGGAATCACTTACGAAGCTCGCAACTTGGCCAAGTCTTTAGACTTAAAAAATTTATTTGTTTCTTTAGATTATAATCACTATGGCATTGACGGAAACATCAACGAAGTTATTAGCTCTGATTATGTCGAGCATTGGCTTGGCTTGGGCTGGAATGTTATTGAAGTCGACGGCCATAACATCCTCCAACTTATCCACGCTTACAAACAAGCTGTAAAAATAAAAGGCCCCTGCGTTGTTATATGTCACACCATCAAAGGAAAGCATTACGGCAGCCTAGCTAACACCGCTGACTCTCATGGCAAAGCCATCGACACCAAAGAATACAAAAAAATTATAAAAAAATTAAAAACATCATCAGACGATACAGATTACTTTATTAATTTAATTAATAAAAAACTTCCAAAACAAAAAATTAAACTAAAAAATAAGCCCTTAGTAAATCCTCAAGACATTAAGCGTCCTAAAAAATTACCAAAAGAATTAATTTTTACCGAGCCAACTGCTACTCGTAAAGCCAGTAAAATATTTTTCAAATGGTTAATGGAACAAACTGGATTTTTATACACTGGTTCTGGAGACGTAGCTAAGTCTACTTACACTACTGCCGCCGAAGAAGTTTACGGCCTAATCAACAAAAAAAATAAATATGGCCGAGGTATTAGATTTGGCATTGCCGAACAAAACATGGCCATGTTCTCCTCTGCTCTAACTCAAGACACTTTACCAGGCGGTTTTAAACCAATGAGCGTGTTCGGCACTTTTGCTGTCTTTACTCCCATGATGGCTAACTCTATTCGCATGAGCTTAATTGAAAATAAAGGCTTTTTCGTGGCCCTAGCCTCTCATGACGGCCCTGAAACAGGTGAAGACGGCCCTACTCACCAAGGAATGTATTGGATGTCTCTATTTCAAGCTTATCCAGGCATTAAAGTTTACAAACCTTTAGACGCTAATGATCTAGTGACCATGATGTTTCACGCTATCGCCAAACAAGAGCCAGTGATCCTATCTCTTAGCCGCGTCGATACTCCTGTTTTCAAACACAACGCTAAACTTGCCACTCAAGGAGCTTATATTCTTAAAAATTACAAAAAAAATAATAAACCTAAACAAGTAATTGCTGTCTGCGGAGGTAAAATGATGGATAATCTTTTAAAAGCTTTACCAGCTATAGAAAAAAAGAAAAACATTAAAATTATTGCCGTCACCTCTCCTGAGCTTTACTTAGAACACAAACCAAAAATCATTACTGACCAAGAAAGAAAAACCTTAATCACTCTTCATAACGGCTGGAAAGACTTCTTAAATCCATTTATTCTTCCAAATAATTACCAGAAAAGAACCTTAGGTATTAACACATACTTAAAATCCGGCCAACCAGATGATGTTTTCCAGCTAGCCGGATTTACTCCGGAAGATATTGTGAAAAAGATTATTTAATCTTCACATTAGTCAACTTTTTATAAGCACTAGAGCCATAAGCTCTCTTAACCGCTGCCTTAACTGGTTTCCAACTTACTTTAAAGTAAGTCTTCTTAGTTATCTTTCTGTAAAAATTAGTTTTTCCTTTAGCTCCAGTTTTCTTTGTTTTTAATAATTTCCAAGTTCCAGTAGTTTTATATCTTCTATAAAGCTTAACTGGCTTATTAGCTAAAGCATCTCCAGTGTCTTTATCAGTCAAAGTTACTTTTAATCTAGACTTATTTCCAGATTTAACTTTTTTCTTAGTTCTAGTTACTGCAATCTTTGCTTCAGAATTAACATTCATTAATCCAGCGTTAGACCCAACCATTAGATCATCCCAATACATAGCTTGGAAAGTTTCATCTCTTAAACCAGTAAGAAATAAACTCCAAGTATCACCACCATCTAAAGTTTTATAAATAGTTCCTGTTCCCGCTGGTCGAGCTGTAGAAACATATAAAACATCTTTATTGTTTCCTTGGGCCACTACTTGATGAAACCATCCATCTGTAGCCAAGCCATTAGCTGTTATATCATCCCAGCTTGTTCCATAATCAGTAGACATAATTACTTCTCCGAATTCACTATCTCCAGAAACTGCAGATACAGCATAAACCACATTACTTCCTTTGATATTATCAACTACTTCTATATCAGTATAAAAACCTCCGCTATATACTTGACTCCAGCTACTACCATTGTATTTATAAATCCCTGAATTAGCTCCAGTAGTATTTGCCTCTCCTCCAATTACAGCATAAAATCTTTCATTACTAGTCTTAGCTATGGCATTAACTGCATAACCATTTAACCCAAAATCTGTCCAAGTAATTCCATCTGCGCTAGAAAGAACCCCTCCATTATAAGCCGCATAATAAACACTGTCGCTTCTAATAAAGTCAGTAACTGTTCCTCCGGCTGGCCCTGCAGAAGTCCAGGTAACTCCATCATCAGTAGAATAATAAATATTTTCTGAAGCTCCGACTAAGGCTATATCTGTTCCATAAAATACAGCTGTGGAAGAACCAACTTCAGTATCTAAGACCCAAGTTGGATTGCTATCTGTAAAATTCTCTGTTCTAGCTACTCCTCCATAAATTGCTAAAATAACCTTGTCTCTATCTCCTGTTTTTTGAGCAATTTGCTCAACTTCCAAAGCCTCAATACCATCGGTTGCCTCAGTCCAAGTAGTTCCATCATCTGTAGAAATGGCTGTTCCTAAGCCTGTTCCTGCTAAAATTGTGCTTCCGCTAATCGCCACATCATTTACACCTACAGCCACATCTCCTCCGTCTCTTTGGGTCCAAGTAGCTCCATCATCATCTGTAGAATCTAAACCAGACCATAAAGTATCTCCTACAAACTGCATCTCTCCAGCCATAGATAATCCTAAATCAGTAAAACTACTACCTCCATCAGTAGAAAGATAACCGCTATCATCAACTCTTAAACCTACATAGCTATCATCAGATGCTTTAGTGGCAATACTAAAATTTGTTCCACTGCTAATAGTATAGCCAGTTCCAGACCAAGTAGCTCCTCCGTCAGTAGTCTTATAAATTTCATATTCACTACTTAAAGTAGCCACCATATAGCCAACATCTCCAGCAAAAGACATGTCTACTATATTTTCTACTCCAGTAACAGTTGCTTCTGTCCAGGTTGCTCCTTGATCTTCAGAAATCGCCAAAGTCATATATTCGTCACTACCTCTCATTACCTGAATAATTCTATTGTCATCAACATAGACATATTGCCCAACATTACTTAGACCTGTATCTGTCCAAATAAGACCGTCACCACTTTGCCAAAGCTCGATTCCGCAATCAGCATAAAAATAATTTGCATCTGCTCCTCCAGCTGTACAATTACCCATATCATGAGTCGAACTGTCTGGACCTGTATAAGAAGATCCATCTGTGCTAAGCCACGCTCCATTAGGAGACATAGTTAAGACCATAAACTCCCCACTAGGCCCAATTACTACGTCTTCTACATACCCTCCATACAAATCAACAGATGTGCTTACCGCTGCTTGCATGGCAAAGGGAAATACAAAAACAACGCTAAGAATAGCGCCTAAAAACAATGCTTTCCTCCACATAATTTTTTAAGTTAATTATTTTAAATTAATACTCTTTTAGTATACCATATCCCCAAAATCTTATCCACAATTTGACTTTATCTCTATTTCTAGTAAACTTGGTACAACTCAAGCTCTTTCAGGGGGAACTCATGAAGCCATGCTGCCAATTCAGCTCTCAGAACGACAACAAGTTCTGCATCGGCTGCGGAACCAAGCTCCATGACAAGCAAGTCCTTCAAGTCAAGGTTCGTGGATGCCGCCAATGCATCACTGCTCTTCGTGGAAGTGTCACCAAGGCCTGGCGTCCGTCTGGCATCTATCCCTTCTACTGCCCTCGCTGTGGCGAAACGATCTCCGAGATCTGCCACTAGTGGGGGCTGCTTTTTTTTATTCAAGAATTAGGCTATACTTATAACAATGAAAAAAAATATAAAATATCTAGCCTTTTTTATAATTTTAATAGCTTTAATTATCTGGAGCTTATTTGTTTTTTATTATGGCCCGGAAAACTTTGTTAACTTAATTGGTGTTCAAAACGGATATATTCTAGCTTTTGTCTCAGCAGTAATCGGCGGTAGCTCGCTCTTAACCACTAGCTTTTTTTACGCCACTATCGCCACTTTAGGCGCTGGAGGCCTTAATCCCCTGGCCTTAGGTATTCTTGGAGGTTTGGGCATCGGCTCTGGTGATATAATCTTTTTCTTTTTGGGTAAAAAAGGCCGCCATGCCTTGCCTGAATATTTAGATAAAAAAATAGACCCGATTGATAAGTGGGTCCATCAAAAACATCTTTGGACTGTTCCTATATTTTTATTTTTCTACTCTGCCTTTACCCCCCTGCCTAATGACGTAGTTACTGCCTTTTTAGCCGCTATCAAAGTTCCTTTTCGTCTAATTATTATTCCTCTTATTCTGGGTAATATTATTTTTATTACTTTAATTACTTACGGCGTATCTTTTTTCTAGTTAATAGAGATTAACTCTACTTCAAAAATTAAAACTGCTCCCGGAGGAATCACATCTCCAGCTCCGGATTGCCCATAACCAAGTTCTGAAGGAATAGTTAATTTTCTTTTTTCTCCTATCTTCATTCTTAATAATCCTTGGTCCCATCCTTCGATAACTTGACCTTCACCAACTTTAAAAGAAAACGGCTGTTTACGATCTAAACTTGAATCAAATTTAGTTCCATCCTTTAAAGTTCCAGTATAATGAACTGTTAATAGATCACCATTCTTAGATTCTTTTTCCCCGCTCCCATTTTCTAAAATTTTTACTTCTAATTCCATTTTTTTACATTTAATTTAGCCAAGTATAACAGAGTCCCTACTTCTTAGCAAGGGTCTTTTTCATGTAAAATTTACGCTTAGCTGGGGAAAACTTCTCAATGGCATACCGCAACATGGTTCGCGGCATTTTTTGATAATGTTTTTTCAAAAATTTTTCTTCAACTGCTAAATCTCGATTCCCCACTTCCCGCAACATCCATCCAATGGCCTTATGCATTAAATCATGCTCGTCTTTTAATAAGATCTCTGCCAATTTCAAGGCATCCTTATAATCATTTTCTCTAATAAAAGCAAAAGTAGAAATAATGGCAATTCTCTTTTCCCATAAATTCTTCGACTTAGCAAATTTATACAAAACCTTACGATCTTTATCTAATAAATACGGCCCAGAAATATACGGCGCAGATGAGTCCACTAAATCCCAGTTATTACAATACTTAGCATTTTTCATGTAAACCTTATAAGCCTCATCTGGGTTATTCTTAAACTGGTGCCGTAAAATAAACAAGGCTGTTAATCTAACTTCATGCACTTTATCTTGTAATAATTTTTCTACTTGCTTTAGTGGTAAATCCTTATACTTCTTAGCCACTTCTCTTTGTTGAGGAACTCTAATTCCCCAAAACTTGTCACCTTCTCCATATTCCCCTGGCCCAGTCTTAAAAAACCCTTGAGAGCTTTTCGCTCTTTTTGGATCAGCTAATTTTTTTAAATCTTGTTTTATTTTCATATGTCTTTATTATACCCTTGACTCAAGTTAAAATCAATGATATAAGAAAACTACACCTCAACCCGGAGAAACTCATGTTCGAATCCTACGTCTCTCGCAAAGACGGACACACCATCATCTTCTTGCGAGTCAAAAACGAACGTGGCTGGTGGGTCTTCACCAACCATCCCCGGTGGACCAAGATTCGCTCTGGACCACTCCAAGGCTACCACGGCATCTCTGGGCAACGAACCATCACCCAGCTTCGCGAGGTACCCAACTGGCTGCCGACCCTCAAGCGATCACAACACGTCCGCCAGGACGATCCTCTCGCCCTCCTCGATTCATCTTGACGAGGGCTCTTTTTTTTGCTATAATAGAATAACGCCCTAAAATAAAAACATGAAAAAAAATACTTTCTTAATAATTTCATTCTTGCTTTTAGCAAGTTTTTTATTTTCTTCCACAGTTTTAGCCGAAACTACTTCTAACACAATAAATATAGACCCAGGTGACTATCAAATCACTACAGACTTTGAATTCAACGGCTTTGGCGTAAAATGGTCTAAAGAATACTCAAATCCTAAAATAACAATAAATAATACTTTAATAGAGGCAATGGAAGGAGCTTATCCTGGTAATCCTGGTCATTATTTCTCTGATCCTATCTTTGAAATAAGCACTCAGCTAAATATCTCAACTAACGTTCCTTTAGAAATTTCTTATTTCGATTCTCGTCCAGCTCCAGAGCCATCTCTAACCAACTCTGTTTCCACAGAATTAGAATTACTCCAAACCAAATACAGCATCGACGTAGTTACTCGCGACGAATGGGGCGCTGATGATAGCTATCGTTTTTGGGAACCAAGCTATACCGAGCCTACAACTTTTGTTATTCACCACACTGCCGGCTCTGATGGCGGAGACGACCCAATGGCCACAGTTCGTGGTATTTACTATTATCACGCTCAAATCCTAGGCTGGGGCGACATTGGTTATAATTACCTTATCGACAAAAGCGGAAACATCTACGAAGGCCGCTACGGAGGCGACAAAGTTATCGGAGCTCATGCTTATAATGATTACACTAATATAGATTACAACCAGTACACCATTGGCATCTCTGTTATGGGCTGCTACGACGAAACTGCTTGTTCAGAACCTGATGAATACACTTCTCAAATCCAAAGTGCTTTAACTAATCTAATTTCTAACAAAGCCTCTGACCTAAGTATTTCTTTAAACGGTCAACGAAACTTACAAGGCTCTATGGTTGATGCGGTTATTGGCCACAAAGATATTGATTACACTGCTTGTCCGGGCAATCTAATCTACGACCAACTAGATACTATTATAAGTAAATCTAAAAACAAATATTCTTCTTTACAAGTGGCTAAAGCCCGTAAGGCCAAGCTAAAAGAACACTCTTTCGATACTGCTTACTTAATCGACACCCAAGAAACTATTACTGTTAAATATAAAAATACTGGAGAACGAAACTTTCCAAAAAACAAAGTCTACTTAAAAGTCCGCGACCCTGAAACTTTACAAAAGAAAAAAATCTACATTAAAGAAAAAGTCGCTGTAGGAGAAGAATATACTTTTAATTTTAAATGGGATTTTGATACTCGCGGCGAACACACTATTTCCTTACGTCTTTTCCGCGACGAGGATCAGTATATTTCCAAGTCCCGCACCTACATCACCTATCGTGTCGACAGTCCTTACCACGCGGTCTTAAAAAACCAAAATTTACCCACCGCTATTCAAGAAGGCTGGAACCCAGAAGTAACTTTAAACTATAAAAACAAAGGCACCTCTACTTGGCGCGCTGATGACACTGCCTTATATGTTAATGGAGAATTCTTAACTTACCTCGACGACGCTAAAGTCGACAACCCTTCTCGCGGACATTTTACTTTCAATCTTCAAGACATTTCTGGTTTAAAGAAAAAGAAAAACACCCTAACCTTCCAACTTTGGCAAGATGGCAATAAAATTAAAAATTCTCGATATATCCACAAACTTAGGATAGACTAGACTTCCTCTCCCCCTAGCCCCCTCTCCACGTCTGGAGAGGGGGAATTTTATTTAAAGTTTATTTCGCAGCTAATTCTAAAATCTGATCAATATCTCTTCTTCCTAGATCTTCTAAAGAAAGACCTTTTCTATTTAAGCCAGTTAATATACTTTCTAATTTTCTTTCCTCCTCTAAACTTAAATCTCTTTCTTCAGCAATTTTCATTGCCATCATTGAAGGCTCTTTCATCATTTCTCTTTCTCGACGCGCTCTTTGTCTTCCTGAATCAGCCTTTTTTTCATCTCTTTTACCCTTTCTTTCTTCATAAGAAGGGCGAACATCTTGCAACTCATATTTTGATGATACATCAGTATACTCAACTTCTAAATTACCTGTTCTTTCCGAAACAGGAACTTTTGTGACATCTAAAAACTCGTCTTTAAATTTTAAATACTTAATTATACTAAGATCCAATTTTGGAGCATCTCCATATCTATAATTTTCCATTAGTCCACTTAAACGATCAATTTCTTTTATATTTTCTAGGTCTCTAAAAACAAGCTTAGCCCTTCTTATTAAATCTTCAATAGCATCTTCAACTGAATCACTTATTAAAGCTTTAAGATCTATTCCTGCCTGAATATCTTTTAATTCTCTAATAATATTTTTAACTTCTTCTACTCGTTGATGCTCTTCTGATGATTGCCTGTCTCTTTCTGAAGATTCACGCAACTTTCTTCTAATACCCCTAAGCTTCTCGCCTCTCAACTTCTTTTTACTATCTTGACTCACCGCCATACTCTCTTTTAATCCGCTACCTGTAATTCCTTGATCTGGTTTTCGCCGCAATAAAAACTGAGCCTCAGCTAGATTCTTTTTCATCTCCTCCATTTCTTCTCGACTTATTCTAATCTCATAAGGAGACTCGCTTATGTCTCTTGGCTGAGGCGGTAAAAATTCTTCTCGAACTGGCTCGGGATTTAATTCTTGTTTAAACTTTGGAAAATCATCTTCTTGATGACCCTGAATTTTCCATTGATGATATTGCTCCATTAACTCATCATTGTCTTCTTTTAAACCATAACGTTCTTCATTAACTTGTTTTTGATACTTACTAGTCTGCGCCTCATCTCTAACTCTTCCTTGTGCTGGCCATACTCTTTTACCAATTCCATGATCAGTTATACCTCTAGTCATAGCTGTACTAGACTTAACCCTGGTTTTAGAACCTTTTCTTGCTCCATATCTAGATTCAGTTCGCTGAGGAATGCCAACAAATTTAGGCTCTGCTTCAGAATCATCAGAGACTAAAAAAGAACCCTCTATTCCTTCATCTGAATTATATTCTTCTTGTGTGTCTTTAGTGTAGGAAGCTGATTCTGAGACATGAACTGGTTTAGTGAGTTTAACCGGTTTTTTTTCTGGCTCAACAGAACTATCCAAAGTCGGCAAAGCCGCCCTAGTTCCGGCAACCTCTTTTCTAATTCTTGCTTTTCTTGCTCTTTGTTGAGCCCTTGTTCTTCTAGCCATATATTTTATCTATCTTTAAAATCTTGATCAAGTCTAGCGTCAAAGCTATTATAAATTCTATCCAACTCTTCTTTTATCTCATTTCTTAATAAGCCTCTATTTCCAAAAAAAACAGCTAAGATCTGACGAGCATAATCACTAAAAGAGCCTTTTAATATTAAAGAAAGATCAGATAGTCTTATTCCTGGGGTCTCAACATTAAACTGCCCAAAGGCTGCCCGCAAATAAGATCTTAAAAAAGAATCTACCTCATCTTCTCCATCCAATCTCGGAACATCCTCATCTAATTCATCTTTATACTTTTCTAAAAAACTCCTAATTTCTACTATATGATCATTCAATAAAGAAACTGCTTCTGGACTAGCGTGAATTACCTCTATGTCTCTGGCTAATTCTCTAATAAAATCATCATCTCTTTCTTCAATTCCTCGTAAATCTGCCCAAAGATTAATCGGGGTAAGATTTTCAATGGTAGTTATTTTAAATTTTGGATCTATTTCTACCTTATCTAAGCCCTCCTCATACTCCCTATACTGAACCTCAGCCTCTGCATTCATAGCCATTCCGCTTAAAAGCTCTGTAGTTATATCGTTTACATCATTTCCTTCTGATAACCATTTCGCTAATAACTTAGCCCCCTCTTTTACGACCTCTGGATTCTCTTCTGGATCACCAACTACTCTTTCATAAAAACCCCTAAACTGTTCAAGGGCTATTTTCTCACCCTCAATCTTTCTTTCTACTTCTCTAGCTATTTGCTCAAGGCCCCCTTTTCTACCAAGTATTTCATAATCTCCAGCATCATTTAATTCTTTTAATCTCTGCCAAAACCTGTCCCTAGCTTCATCGCTGGGCTCATGACCAAATACACTTTCTTCAGTTACTGGTTGCTCTGGAGGATTTTTTATTAACTCCAATGCTTCTTTAATTCCAAAATCAGCAGATCTTAAACCATCTTCTTCATACCTTCTCTGCAACTCTGCTTTTATTCTATCCTTTAACGAACTAATATTATACCCTCCCATATGAGCCGCATTATCAACAGTCCTCCACATTGCTACCAATTCTTGATCTGGAGTTAACTCTTGTTTTTCTTTAGAACCTCTTCTATCTAATTCTCTAACTCTACCAGTTCTCCCCCCTGCTTCTTCTAAAGAGTCTTTCTTTCCTTTTTTAACAGCTCCGTCTGCATCAAAATCCCCACCTCTTAAGTGAGCTTCTCGTCCATAACCAGTTGGGAAAGCACCTCCTGGTAAATTTCTTTTCGCCCCATGTCTTCTAGCCATATATTTTAAGTTAAAATATTACACTTATATTATACAACAATTCAATAGCTATTGCTACTACAACTGGCACTACCAAATTATCATCTAAAATACTAGTTACCCGCTCTACTAACGCCGCCAGCAGGGCCACTCCCAACAAGAAAAACCAACTAATTGGGCTGCTTAATAAAATATTAAGCAAAATCAACAAAATAAACGCAGACACAAAATAACCAGCAGTTCCTTCCCAAGTTTTTCCTAAATGATTTTTCTTAGTCCCATATTTAGTCCCCACAATCGCCGCCACAGAATCACTAATGCATCCCACCCATACCGCAGACACCACGGCAAACTTACTAAAAAACAAAACCAAAATAATCAAAGCCACTGGCCCAAATATCAAAGCCGTAATATTTTCCTTTTCCTTTTCCTTAAACAAGCTAGAAAAATTCTTCATTAACATCTCTTGAATTTTCCTTTCTTTAAATCTATAATATTCAAATAAAGCAAAAATTATAAACAAGGCTGCTCCTATCCAAATAAAAAATGACCGCGGAATTTGGTCATCAATAAAAAAGATTAAAATAGCAAAAGGCAAGATAGTTCCGATGTGGAATAATTTTCTGTGCACTATATTCATACTGCGGGGGCGGCAGGATTCGAACCTGCAACACCTGGTTTTGGAGACCAGTGCTCTAGCCAATTGGAGCTACGCCCCCATATTTTAATAAATCTCTTTGGAAAGATTTTCTCGAGCTTCTTTTACTTCTTCTATACTTAATTCTTTTCTTGCTTTTAAGGCTTTAGCTAAAACATCTTTAGGATTAATATCCGCTGTTTCTTGCTGGCGAGGAATTACGTGAATATGAAAATGATTTACTGTTTGTCCGGCCGCAGTTCCTTCATTAAACAACACATTGTATCCTTCAGCACGAACTGCCCGCATCAACGCTAAGCCCAACTTTTTAATTAGATAGGCAAATTCTTCTACTTCGTCTTGATTCAAATAGCTAAAAGATGGAGTATGTCGCTTAGTAACAATTAAACAATGTCCGGCCGCAATCGGCTTCTTATCAATTAAAATCCTAAAAAGCTTGGTCTCATAAATCTGATGAGCCGCTATTTGTTCCTCGTTACAAAAGACACAATTTTTATCCTCCATATAAAATTATTTAGTTTCTTTGTGAGGGGTATGCTTTTTACAGAATTTACAGAACTTACTTAACTCTAATCTTTCCTTATGAATCTTTTTGTTCTTAAAAGAATGATGAGTTACTCGTTTGCATTCAGTGCATTCCAGTTTGATCAATCGATCTTGAGACATATTTTACTTTTTTATGACCTAGGCAAGCTCGGTCACAACAGCCCATCTTAACAGTGCTGTTATGATCTGGCTTGTCCAGATCTACTTAATTATATTTCTGAGCCACCCGTCGGAGTCGAACCGACGACCTACTGTTTACAAAACAGTTGCTCTGACCAGCTGAGCTAGGGTGGCGCGGGGAGGCGTGCCAGTGCGGTTGCGTAGCAAACGCCACTGGTGGGCCGGGCTGGATTCGAACCAGCGAAGGCGATGCCAGCAGATTTACAGTCTGCCCCATTTGACCGCTTTGGTACCGACCCCTATTTTTAACCAAAAAATGTACTTTTTACATACATTTAATGCCCCTATAATATATAACATTTATAAAAATTAGTCAACTATGATTAGTTATTAACAGGTATTTCAAACCAAAAGGTACTACCCACTCCCTCTTTACTAGTAAATCCAATATTTCCCCCATGTTCTTCTACATAGTATTTCGAAATAGCCAGCCCAATTCCAGTAGCATCAGTCATCATAACATAGGCATTAGTCGCCCTAAAAAACTCTTTAAAAATATTTTTCTGTTCCGCAGCTGGAATCCCAATTCCATTATCTTTAACTTCAAATCTAATAACATTCTCTTTCTTTTCTAATTTTACAAAAACTTTACCACCTTCTTTATTGTAAATAATGGCATTAGTAGCCAAATTAAATAAAACCTTTCTCATTACTCTAGGATCAAGCAATGAATTCGGCAAAGGCTCTGGAGAAGGTTCATAAATAAAATCTATATTTTTTAACTGAGCTTCTTTCTTTAATTCCACTAACAACGACTTCCAAATAACTTCTAGAGAAGAATCTTCCTTTTCCAAGGCGCTACGCCCCTCCCTAATATTAATAATTGTCAACATATCATCTAAACGTCGAATAATTTCTAAATCTGCCTGATAAGCAGACTTTAAAAATTCTTTTTGCGAATCTCCAATCTTGCCCAACCTCTCATTAATTAAAGTTTCCAAATTCCATCGAATAGAAGTTAAAGGTGTTCTCAATTGATGAGAAAGCAACATCACAAACTTGTTCCGCAACGCATTCATTTCTTCCACATGCTTCCTGGCTTTCTTTCGCTCAGTAATATCTACAAAAGATTCTAATAATACCTCTTTTCCCTCTAGTTCCATAGGAACAATACTTTTTAAAACTGGCACCTCTTTTTTATCTTTAGTAAGTAAAACTCCTTCCATTTCATTTACTTCTTGTTTAAAATCACAATCCGGACATTCTTCTTTCTTGAATCCACATAAAACCTCGTAGCAATTCTTATTTAAAAGCTCGCTATCTGATTTATAACCTAGTAGTTCTACAATTTCACTATTAACATATTGCACTTTTTTATCTTTTCCAATAATCACTACTCCAAAAGGAAGTAACTCAAAAATCTTTTTAACCTTGTCTCTTTCTTCTTTAAGCAGCTCTCTGTCTAAACTATTTTCCAAAGAAATCCCAGCTTGGGCAGCAATAATTTCCAACAACTCTACTCGATCAGAAGTAAAAGCCTGGGTAGTTATATTATTTTCTAAATACATAACCCCGATTAATTCTGCCTGATGCATTACTGGAATACATAAAATTGACCTAACGTTATTTTTAATCACATAGGGATCCTTAGTAAACTGCCCTTCATTAACAGCATCATTTAAAACTAATTCTTTTTTAGTTCTAGCCACATAATTAACTATGGCCACTGGAACATCTTGAACTTTATTGTCTATAAGTAATATTAAATTTCCTTTTTCTGCCCCTGCGCTTTCTATAGCCAATTGAACAATTTTTTGCTTTAGTTTATCTAAGTCTACT
Organism: uncultured Gammaproteobacteria bacterium; assembly: GCA_964572175.1. GTDB lineage: Bacteria > Patescibacteriota > Patescibacteriia > UBA9570 > CAZNEH01 > CAZNEH01. The sequence continues at coordinate 28,071 of CAZNEH010000001.1, read as the reverse complement.
TCTTCTGAAATTGCTTGCGAAGCCTTAATAACCGTATTTAAATCTATACTCTTATCTTCTTTTTTTAACCCTAACAACTCTGGATATTTCTCTTCTAATTGTTTTGCCTTGGCTTTAGCTCCCCATTGTAAGTATTTTTGATAAGCCTCTTTAATATAATCTTTAGACTTATTGTCTGATCGAGATAAATAAAACTTACCAGCCACTTCATTAGCCAAAGCCTCTTCCCTAATATAATCATTTTTCTTAGCTAGTCTTATTGCCTCCTCATAGTAATCCTTAGCCAGCCTATCTTGTCCATTTACTCTAGCTAATTCCGCTTCTATTAACTTTAATTTATGCAAATGATTCATCGGGGCATACTTGGACCATTTCTTTAATTTCTTCTTAGCTTTTAATATTTTCTTTAAATAAATCTTTCTATCCTTTTTACTAACCTCAGAAATTATTGCCAACCTAGATAAAGAATCATAAAAATAATGCTGCACCACATGAAACAATCCCAAAGCAGCATCTGAGTATTCTTCAAACTTATCCCCGCTTTTTATAGCTTCTAAATGCTGATTAAAAATACTAGCCACTATTGTTTTATCAGCATAAATCATTGCCAACTCTGATCTATTCTCAGACTTTTCAAACACCGGAATCATTTTATCTTCATTAAAATATTTACCATTTAATTTATCTGGGCTTTCTTCATATTCTACAAAATTATATGAAAATTGATGATGAATACTATTATCTTGAAAATCCACCATTTGCTTTAATTGCCATAAAGCTCGGCCATATGTTTCAAACTCTTTATTAATTTCGTTTAAAGACTTTCCGGAAAAACCAAAGTACGAACAATACATCACTAAAGAACTAGCTGCAAATTCATTATCTCCAAATTCTAATTGTTTTTGATATGACACTAAAAGATTATCCACACTTTCTTTAAGATGTTTTTTCCAATGATTAATAAAACCATGAACAATAACAGAAGTTCGATATTTCATTTTTTTAGCCACTGATCGATCAGATAAAGCTGTAGCTAATTGGCCATACTTATAACCTCCGTTAATATCTCCTAAAGTAGAAATCAAAACTACTGAGTAAGCGCTAAAGAAAAAACCTGTAGATGGAGCTATTCCCCTTTTCAATGAAAGAATAATTGCCTTAGATATTACAATTGGAAAATAATTAGGACTAGCTCGATATACTGAATGAGAAGAAAATTTCAACAAACTCATAATTATCAAAGACTTAGGATCTGTCATGTCTTTTATCTGCTCTATCTTTTTGTTTGACTTTCCTAATAAAGCCCATTTTATTTTCAAAACACTTATTAAAGCATGTACTGTGGTGGCCTTTTTAGGAAACTTGCATCCTAAAAAATTAAGAGCCTCTAATGTTTCTTTAAAAGACTCGACCATTTTATTTTGAGCATAATAGCTGCGGCCTTTAATTTCTGAAATTTTTGCCTTAGCTAGTAATTCTTTGGCATTTTTTGAAGCAATGGCACAAAATTTATCTACTTCTTTAAACTTAGATGTTAAAAAAGAACCTTCTGCTGCTTCTATATACAAATCTAAAGACAACTTATATTGCTTTTCCCAGCTATCTTTTGATAAAAGCTTTATTCCCATTTTAAAATAACCTAGGGCCGCATCATGGGCTACTGAAGCCTTAGCTTTTTTACCAGCTAATAAATTTAAATTAGCCAACCTATCTCTCATCTTCTGATCTTTAATTTGATCAACATTAAAATTAAATTGATCAATAACCTCAAAAATATTTTCTGATAAATCTTCCTCTTTGGTATTCTTAAGTAATAATTCTCCGATATTAAAATGAATCTCTTGCTTCCGCTCTTTTGGAATTAAAGAATAAGCCACTTGCTGAACTCTATCATGGGCAAAAATATAATCATCTCCTGACCGACGAATTAAACTCTCTTTAATCGCTTGGCTTAAATCATTAAATGTTTCTTCTTTATTTTTCTGATATATAATGGCTAAAGTTTCTAATTTAAATTTATTTCCTATGCAAGAGGCTAATTTTAAAACTTCTTGAGTTTCCAAAGAAAAATCCTTGAACTTTTTAGTCATTAAATCAACTACATTATCAGCAATGTCTTTTTCTTTAATTTTTTCAATATCCCATTCCCAAACATAAGTCTCTTCATTAAATTCAAAAAGTCCTTCTTGGTAAAGAATATTTAAAAACTGAATCAAGAAAAAGGGATTTCCATTAGTTTTTTTAATAGCCACCTCAGTCAATGGCTTTACTGATTCTAAATCGCCTTTTATGGAATCAGCAATAAGCTGGTTAATATCCTCAAAAACTAACGGCTCAACCTTAATTGTATTTATTTCTACATTCTCTTTTTGGATATTTTTTAACATCAGCGACACTGGATGAGTCTCATCCACCTCATTATCTCTATAAGCTCCAACAAAAAGTAAATACTTACTATTAATATTAGTGGTTAATAATTCAAATAATTTCAAAGATTCTAAATCAGCCCACTGTAGATCATCAAAAAAGAAAATCAATTGCCTTTCCTCTGTAGCAAAAACCTGAGTAAACTTTTGAATAACTAAATGAAAACGATTTTGCGCTTCTGTAGAAGTCAACTCTATAACTGGCGGCTGTTTGCCGATTATTAACTCTAACTCTGGAATCACATCAATCATTAATTGACTATTTTCTCCTAAAGCTTTTAAAATTTTCTCTTTCCATTCAGTAATTTGTTTTTCATTTTCAGCTAAAATCTGATTAACTAAATCTTTAAAAGTCTCAATAAAGGCATGGTAGTAAACATTACGTTTATATTGATCAAACTTACCAGTTAAAAAATAATTATCTTTACCAATAATTTCTTTTTGAAATTCTCTCACTAAAACAGACTTACCTATTCCAGCATATCCTGTAACCAAAGCCAACCCTGTCTTACCTGTCCTCACTCTTTGATATGCTTCTTTTAATTCTTTTATTTCTTCTTCTCGGCCATAAACTTTTTCTGAAACTGAAAAAGCCAAAGGCGCATCTTTTTTACCTAGTTCAAACTTTTTAATTTTTTTCGTTTTCACTATCTGCTCAAAACAATTCTCTAAATCAGCTTTAAGTCCATAAGCATTCTGGTATCTGTCTTCTGGATTTTTCTCTAAACACTTTAAAATAATTTCCCCCACCATCTCTGGAATTTCTTTATTTATCTGTTGCGGCGGAATCGGCTTCTTGGCTAAATGGCCATGAATAACTTCTAAAGGATCTATAGACTCGAACGGAATCTGCTGGGTAAATAACTCGTATAAAACTATTCCCAAAGAATAATAATCAGTCCGATAATCAATATCTCTGTTCATTCTCCCAGTTTGCTCTGGAGAAATATACGTTAAATCACCTTTAGGAATATCCGACTCTGGGGCCTCTCGCTGACCTATTAGCAACTCTGAAGACATCTCAGAATCAGCTATCTTTACTTTTTTTATCTCTTCATCAACTAAAATATTCTCTGGAGATAAAGCCTTGTAAATAATATTATTTTGATGAATTTTTCCTAAAGCCTCGGCTAAATTAGCAGAAAGCTTAAGTTTATCTGCTATGGTTAAATCATTTTTATTTATCAACTCCTTAAGAGATATCATATCACTTATTATACCACATAATTGACCCGCCCCTCAATAAATGTTAATCTAAGGTAGATTTACTACTAAAAACACAATATGATTCAAGTAAAAAACGTTGTTAAAACCTTTAAAAACGTCAAGGCTTTAAAAGGGGTTGACCTTCACGTCCCCAAGGGCTCTATCAAGGCTCTCCTAGGCCCAAATGGAGCTGGTAAGACCACTCTAGTCCGTATTATAGCTACTCTTTTATCTCCTACTTCTGGCTCTGTGACTATTGATGGATCTGACGCCTTAAAAAACAAGAAGCAGCTTAGAACTAAGATCGGCCTAAGTGGACAATATGCGGCTATTGACGAAGAGCTTACTGGATATGAAAACCTACTAATGTTTTCTCGTCTTTATCATTTAAGTAAAAAAGACGCCATTAAACGAACTGATGATCTATTAGCTCAGTTCAGCCTAACCGACGCTGCTCATCGCCAAGCCAAGAATTACTCTGGCGGAATGCGCCGACGTCTTGACCTTGGGGCTAGTTTAATTGTAAACCCTCCTATTCTATTTTTAGACGAACCTACTTCTGGCTTAGACCCTGCTAGCCGTAAAGATCTTTGGAAAGTGATCGAAGAATTAAAAGCTAAGGGCACTACTGTTTTACTAACTACTCAATATTTAGAAGAAGCTGATTACTTAGCTGATTCTATCACGGTGATTAATGAAGGTAAAATTATTGCTGAAGGAACCGCTGATGAACTTAAAACTAAATCTGGAGGCAATGTCTTAGAGGTGGTTATTAAAGAAAAAAATAATACTGCTGAGGCTATAAAAATTTTAGAAGCTACTAGCTCTAAACCAATTAGCTTTGACAAAGACCGCCTTAGCTTTAGCGTTCCAGTTGATGGTAAAGCTGATGTCTTGATCGATGTTGTCCGCCAAATGGACCAAGCCGGTATTAATATTTTAGATATCCAGCTGCGCCGCCCTACTTTAGACGATGTTTTTATATCCTTAACTGGTAAAGCCACCGAATAAACATATGAATATACAAAACTTTTTTTCAGACACTTGGCAAATCACCAAACGAAACTTGATTCACTATAAACGCTCTCCTCGCTTAATCTTTTTCTCTGCGGTCCAGCCTGTTATCTTTGTTCTTCTCTTTGCTTATGTTTTTGGTGGCGCTATTGATGTTCCTGGTAACTCTTACATCAACTATCTTATTCCAGCTATTATTATCCAGACTGTTCTCTTTGGGGCAGTCAACACGGCGGTGGGATTGTCTCAAGATATGACTAGGGGTCTTATGGATCGTTTCCGTTCTTTACCTATGACTCGATCCGCAGTTATTGCTGGCCGTACTTTGGCTGACTCTTTACGTAATCTTTTTACCGTTGGTATCATGATCGGCGTTGGCTATGCTATTGGCTTTCGAATAGAACAAAGCCCTTTAGAAGCTATCGCTGGCATTGCTTTAGCCGTCCTTTTTGGATTTGCTATTATGTGGGTCATGACTATTATTGGCTTATCTGTAAAAAACACCGAAACTGCTCAAATGGCTGGAATGGTTTTTATGTTTCCTATGACCTTTGCTAGCTCTGCCTTTGTCCCTACCGCTTCCATGCCCACTGCTTTAAAATGGTTCGCCGAACACAGCCCTGTCACTTATGCCATCGACTCCATCCGCGGACTCATGATCACCGGCAGCTACGAAAACTCTATCTGGTACATCCTCCTCTGGATCGCTGGCATCCTCACCTTCGCCTTCCCCATCGCGGTGAGACAATATAAAAAGATTGATTAGGTTATAAAATTATGAGTAAAGAATTAGAAAAATGTCCTCTCTGTGATTTTGCCGCCATCATCTCTAGATTTAATATTCAAAAAGGTATTTATCATGTCGAGTGCCCTCGCTGTAAAAATTATTTAATCAGCAAGAAAACAGTAAGCGATCGAGATATTGTAGCCAAAGTTAATCAATCAAAACACTTGCTTTCTGGTATTACTCGTGAACTATATGAAAATGATAAGGAACCACCTGAATTTTATAATTCAAATATTGATGATTATATTGAAAAACACTATCTACTACCAGAAAAAAATAACATACGTGAACAATCTCAAAAAATACTAAATTTTATAGGAAATAAAACAGAACATTTTGGCGACAATATACAAATTGAGCTTGATAGAGACTATCCTATCGCTTATGCAAAAAATAGTATTGAATTTATCGAATTAATAAAATTATTAGAAGCATCTAATTATATTGAGCTACCCTCTAAAACCACAGGACCGTGGTCTATAAAACTTTCCATTGATGGATGGGACTCAGTTAAAATGTCTTTAAAAGAAGATAATAAAAAACAAGCTTTTATTGCTGTATGGTTTGAGGGTTCTACAAATCAAAAAATAAATGCTATTAAAAAAATTGTTAAAGACAGTGGTCATGAAGCACGATGTTTAAAAGGAGAACACTTTTCAGAACCTATATATTTAAAAGCTTTGAGTGAAATTCGAAAAAGTAAATTCATAATAGCTGATTTAACAGGCATGAGACATTCTGTATTTTTTGAAGTTGGGTTCGCCTATGCCTTAGGAAAAGATATAATCTACGTTTATAACAAAGATGATAGCCTGAGCACAGAAGAGAAAAGTAGACTAGAATTCTATGTCAAACATTATCAATGCCATGAATACAAAACAATTCAAGAGCTTGAAACTATTTTAACAGATGCTATAGGTGCAAGAATAGTTGCTTAATTAGTAATTTACCTCTTGACAAAAAAGAGCTATAATTATAAAATATAGAAGAGTTCATTACAATTTTCCCGTTTCGTAGACGGGGCGCAGAAATTAATCTCAAATTACTACAAAGAGATTAACCATCGAGCGTAGTCGCTTTGCCAACCCTAGGGTTTGCTGAGTGCTACGAACACTCATCGCAAACTGTGTAAACAGATTACGGTGAGGCGTCTGCGCTCGGTGGTTTTTGCTTTATCCTTTCAGAATTCTCAGAATTCAAGGTATTTACCATTTAGCCGGACAATTCTAAGAACCGGATAAGCAAAAAACTTATGACAAAAATTTGTCGCAAGTGGATTACTCTCCGTAATGGGAAGCGAATTTTCGCTAAAGATTATGGAAAAGATGCTTTTTGTTTCTATGTAGACAAAGTCTACGCAAAGAAAAAGAAAGTAAAAAAAGAGCCAGTGCCTGAAATCACCGACTCTTTAACAGAATAATCCTATCGAACTTATTTATGGCCCTCACTTTACAGTGAGGGCTGTATTTATTTAAATAATAATGAATTTATTAAATATCTATGTTTATCCACAAGTAAATATATTATAACACTTAATAAGACTTTAAATCAAGCTTAGCAAATATCAAACAATTTCACTCCTCAACAACTCCACAAACACCGACAAAAACTGTCGGCTTTTTTGTTGAGCCACTTCCAAATCCCCCTCCCCCACCTCCAAAACCCTCCATACCCCCAAACAAAGCCTGTCTACCGTAGATAGGTTGACAATTTCATTATAAATGGGTAAGGTTGGGGTGAATCTCAAAAGGGCAAAGCCCTGAAAGTGAGCCGACATGAACGACAAGTGGAAGTTCGAAATGCAAGGAACTGTGGGCATCCTCACCCTCGACGGACAACCGAACCTGGTCTACAACAAACAAGAGGGCAGCGCCCTGCTTCACCAGGTCGACCTAGGTGCCATCGCCGCCTCCGGGGAAATGGAAGCCTTCATGGCGACCTCCCAGGCCTTCCTGAACTCTGACCTCCCCATGACCGCCTAGGGATCCAAGCCCCGGGACCCCTCACCAAGCGATTCGTCATCAAGCGAGTCGCGCGGTGAGTTTTTTTATATTAAGAAATATTATTCATCATCTCTATTCACCATCATCTCCTGCCTCACACAACCAGTTTTCTTAAAACCAGCCGCAATCAACTTTCTCATAACACTATCTGGGTCTTGGCTCCGAGCCAAGTCTACTATTCCATGCAACCAATCATTACCAGCCCTATAACCAATATCCCCTATTTTAATCACTCTTCTTTTGAACCCATATTTCTTCGCTAATCTAATATACCTTGCCTCTTCTCTTTCTGTTCTCTCAATTGCGTCCTCTTTAGAAAGACCAACTACGTCAGTTAACACGTTTATTGGCTTCACAACTCCTAAAGCCTTGTCATAATCATAAATACTAATATCATTTTGCATTTGCGCAGCCATAGAAGCCAAGTAAAGCATTCTAGCTCTTTTTTCATCCTCTGTTAACTCATTGCCTTCCACCTCTTCATAATCCAAATCAACTAACCAGGCATATTTTGCTTTCACCCCTTCTATAGTCGAAGTATCATGATCAGTATCCATCCTATCGGCAAACATATTATGATCCACACAAGCAATAATTCCTAAAATAGCGTCCACTCCATTAGCCAATTCTTTTAAGTCTAATTCCTCTCGATAAGGATTATCCGCCCCTTCTACACACTTAGCTGCTCCTTCAATGGTCGCTAAATCACCCATAATCTGGTCTGTTCGAAGTCTTAAGGCATCAGCCTCTTCTCTATTTGGCATTTGATCCAAATATGCATACCAAGCTGCTTTATGTTTTTCTAATTCACTTTCAAAATAATCTCTAAACTCATTTCCTTCTGGAAGATCCTCCCCCACATCTACCCAATCGTTATAACCCATCACATATCTCATTAAAACCGGCAAAGCATCTCGCTCTACCTCTTGTTTAATATCACATCTTTCTGGATAAGCCATGGCACAGGCCGCTAAAATAGAATTAGAGCCCACCCCAAAAGTACTTTTACCCTCTAACTTAGCCACAATAGACCTAACTCCGACCTCGGCTGTTTTCTTAACCGCATCTCTTAACCCCACCCTTCTTGATCTACTTCCTTCCATATTTTTGTAATATTTAATTCTCATCTTATTAATTATAGCACAAAACTTGCTTTTTTTAGCATATTTGGTATACTCCTAACCATAGAGCAAAAAAGTGTCGTCGAACTTATATAAATTCTAAATTAAAAAAATTAAACAAATAATCACACCTATGACAGGAGTTATTAAAACCCTTACAGACAAGGGATTTGGTTTCATCACTATCGAAGGAGAAGAAAAAGATCTTTTCTTCCACTCAAACTCACTAGTTGGCATTTCTTATGAAGAGCTAAAATCTGGTGATACTGTTGAGTTCGAAACTGAGGATTCTGATAAAGGCCCTCGAGCTGTAAACGTTCAAAAGGTCTAACCTTTTTCCAAGTACAAAAAAACTGCCTTGATATTATCAAAGCAGTTTTTTTTATTGACCTAAATTATATATTGCTTCTTTATACTCGTCTTGATTAAAATAATCAGCTCCAACTGTTACCCCATCTGCCCACACTTCATTAGCATCATACTCCCACATTAAAAACATAATCACATTGTCCATTCCCAGCATCGCTTCACCATAAGTAGTAATTTCTTCTGGAGTCATCGTATACTTACCACTTCTCCAACCAATTTGCCCGCTAGAACCATCACCGCCATCACAAATATTTAAACCAGCCACCACATCAAGATTTAAATCACTTGCTAATTGCCCTTGTACTGAAATATAATCTTCCACTGATCCTTTAACAGCTGAATATTGTAAACCAGCGGCATCTAAACAGCTAAATTGATAAGGATCTAAATAACTAACATCTTCCCTAATCCAAGTTGTTACATCAACATATCCTTTTAAATCACAAGCCATTTCTTCTAATTCTGCTGAAGTAGGATTAACTCCTCCATAAGAATAACTATAATTATAAATATCATCTAAAATCATAATTCCAACAATCGTTCCGTTATCAATATACTCTTGAGTCTCTACAGCCGTATCTGAATCACTAAAATAATCATCTAAAGACTGTTTCCATAAATTTATATCAAAATTATTATCTCTATCTCTAAAGTCATAATAATTACCAGTGATATTCAAGTTAACCTTCATTCCCGCGGCTTCAACCCTAGGTAACAAAGTGTTTAAATTATAATTTGGCCCATCAGATAAAACTTGGTAAACATTTACCCCAAAATTATCTTGCACATAAGCAAGTCCATCAGAATCTGTGTATCCATTCAAGCCCCAAAAACCAAATGGTATATCCAATCCAGGTTCTGGCTCAGTATCACCAATCTCAGGATCATAATCATCTAAGTCATCACCATTAGTAACATAACCCGCTGGTGTTTCAGTGGCACATAATTCTGTACCAGTTGATACGCCATAACTATCACTATCTGTGTCTAAATAATAAATATTTGTGTAAGCTAAATCGACATCTGTGTCATTACAATCAGTGCCAGTTTCTACGCCGTCGTTGTCGTAATCGTTATCATTTACATCATTACTATTTGTTACATAACCAGTCGGTGGAGTACTTGAGCAAACAGAAGTAAATATATCTGAACCTAGTCCATCACCATCTAAATCTTGGTAATATGCTTGGCCTGTATTTACATTTAAATCACTATCATCACAATCAGTGTTATTAGTTACATATCCAGCCGGTGGTTCATTAGCACAGAATTGAACTCCTTCAGAAGTACCGTAACTGTCGTTGTCGCTATCTAAATAATAAGTATTATGTACGGTTAATTCGGAATTGGTATCATTACAATCAATGCCAGTTTCTACGCCATCGTTGTCGTAGTCGTTATCGTTTGAATCATTACTATTAGTTACATAACCTTCTGGAGTAACAGAAGAACATATTGATGTAGATGTATCTGAACCTAGCCCATCACTATCTAAGTCTTGGTAATATGTTTGATTTATATAAACAGTGGCATCATTGTCATTACAGTCCTCTTCTTCAGTGTAACCATCGCCGTCGTTATCAACTGGCTCTGGTGTTGGTTCAGGCTCGGGAGTAGGCTCTGGCTCAGGTTCGGGAGTTGGAACAGGTTCTGGCTCAGGAATTGGTTCTGGTTCCTGCGGAGCTGGCGTAGCAGAATCAGTTCGAACTCTAATAATTTTATAATGCTTACTATATCTTCTTTTGAATTTAGCCCGAATTTTAAATTTATAAACTGTATCTGGTTTTAAATTCTTTATCTTTTTTCTATTTTTAGTAGTATAAACTTTTTTAACTAACTCTCCTCCCTGTTCTTTTACTATAATCTTATATTTTACAGCTCTAGGATTTGCCTTCCATTTAAGGGTAATAGTTTCTGAAGTTTCATTTGTAACCCGAAAATTCTTAACTCTATTCTGAGCTAAGGCTGCCTGGCTAAAAAACGCAATACTGGCCAAACAAGTGATGATAAATAATATTTTGAAATGTTTCATTGTACTATTAATATACCCTATTTTTATGGCTTTTGTCAATGTTAAAAAAAACCACCCTTTCGGGTAGCTTATTGGAGCCGTTGCGCGGATTCGAACCGCGGACCTTTCCCTTACCATGGTAGGTCGAGGTTTTAAAATCCTTGTTTTTCGGCTAAGGTTAGATTTAAACTACTTGTTTCAGTGAGTATAAACAGTATTAACCGCTGGGTACTTCCACTTAATAATTAATACTTAAATAATAACAAATAATATTATAAAAAGAAAGTAATAATTATCTTTTTTTATAATCGAATAAATCATCAATGTATTCTTCGAGATCATTTATTAAATTATTATCAATTTCTGAAACATTGATAATTCCACTATCCCAATTTATATAATCATCAACTGAGTAAGCGCCTAAAGGAGAATCATATAATTCAGTTTCTATTTGCTCCTTAATTAATTGCATAGTATTTACAGAGAAAAGCTTTATACCAATTTCAATATATCCATAATATTCAATTTCTTTATAAAATAGTTTTAAAGACTCTAAAAAGGAAATAAACACTCCTTTTAATACTGGCCATTTTAATACTGCTATAGCTTCGCTTGTTAAATGGTCAATGTTATAATGTTCATCAATCATTAAATCATAATCTTGCATAATTATTTTTTCATTATGATAATATAATCCATATTGATTAATTTCGGTATAAATTAAACCTCTAGATTTTAATTCTTGAATAATACTACCACCGGAAATACGTCGTCTTTTGTGAATATTTCTTGGAAACTCTCCGCAATTTTCATCTACATTTACATTAATTTTCGGAAAAATATCATTTAATTCTTTCGGATTTTTCAAGGGGGTAATATCAGGATAAATAGGTCGAGAAAATATTTCGATTCTATTTGGAAAATAATGCGGATCTCTTAACAAGCGTTTAGAGTTAACCATGCGGGGAGAATATGGATCTTTTTTTGCTTCAATTAAAGATTCCAATCCATGTAAATTACTTCGTTGTTTTTCGAAAGTATCCCTGGCAAATGATAAACAATTTTCATAAAGTTCTATAGATTTTTTTCTATTATTCCATAACCAATCTAACTGTTTTAAATCTGCATTATCTTCAAATTTTTTTGTAATATTATTAACTCTAACAGGAATAGTATTATCTTTAGTAAAAAAAATTGGAGTAGATTGCGATGGCTTAACTCTAACTATACCTAAATATCGATTAGCTTTTTTATATACTTTTATTTCTGGTGTAATTAGTGGAAATGTGTTATCTGAAATTATTTGAGTAATTTGCTCCTCTGTTAATTTATCTAGACCCTTTACAGGTAATTTAGGATAATTATTGTCATCAGCAACACCTATTATTATTATTCCGCCAAAAGAATTTGCCATTGCCGCTGAAGTTTTAGCAACTGAATTTGATCTACTCACATCTTCTTTGTAATCTAAATATAAACTTTCTATATGCCCTTCATTGCAAAAAGATATTATTTCATCATAAGTAATGTCATGTAAGTGTTTATTAAATATTTTCATTTATATTATTATTAGTTAATAATAATATAATACTAAAAAAACTTAATTAAAACAAATCATTTATCGGATTAACTTCTATAGTTAACTTAGTAGATTCAGCTAAGGGAGTAGCATAAACTAGCGTGGTTTTTAAATCAGCATGTCCTAAGGCATCTTTTACTGCCATAATATCTTTACATCCTTTATATGCGTAAGTTGCAAAGGTATGCCTACACTTATGAGATTTAACCTTAAATCCAACCCCCTCTGATAACGTTTCTAATATATGATTATAACCATTTTCAGTTAGTGGAGCATGATTATTTGATGATACCCATAAGCTATAAGCTTTGATCCCTTTTTTCTCTCTCAACGAAATATAAACCTTTAGTAGTTCTTCTAATTTATGACTTATATTCAGAGACCTAGGCTTCCTATTTTTTGCATTTTCTGCTCTAATTCTTATAACTTTATTACTGAAATCAACATCAGTTATTTTTAGTTTTAATAATTCACCCTTTCTAAGGCCTGCCAATAACATAATCCCTATCATTGCCATGTTTCTCGCTCTAGTTAATTGTCGTTTAAATAATTTGTTGACAGTATACAAAATCTTGTCAATTTCCTCCTCGCTATAATAGTCGGGAGTGTTTTTAATTAATCTTGGTCGTGGAATTTTTTTTATAGGATTTTCTTTTAATAATTTATTAATCACGCACCAATCTAAAAATCTTGAAAGACTAGTACGATTAGTTATCACGGTTGATGGTTTCCAGTCTCGAGTAGTTTCTCCTTTATTAAAATATCTCCATAACAGCTCTTCATTTAAATCTTGAACTCTTTCTGTCGGAATCCATTTTACAAAAAGCTCAAAAACATTTTTATGTTTCAAAATAGTTTTATCAGAATTATAAGCAAAGCGTCCATTTTGACTTTCAACAATAAATTGTTTAAAAGCTTCTCTTAATTCCATCTACTATTTATATTTTTCCTTAATTAATTCATTAACAATTGCCATCATAGATTTTTTCTCTTCCTTTTTTGCTAACCTTAATAATTCATACCCCTTTTGAGTTAACCAAACTGATCTATATTGTATTAATTTAGGTTTTCTAAATTGATTCTTTCTTTTAGACATAAATTATATATTATAATGTATTATTACTCCCCCCGGACAAATAGACTAACAACTCTTAAAAAAGAATTATTTGTCGCCTTGGGGTACAGCAGATTGTTTATTCTAGAGGCCTCTGTGCTCAAGTCTTGCTGGGCTACCTCATCTATATAGTTGGTCTTTTATTTTTTCTCCATTAGACCAGTATTCGGAGCGGTTGTTTAAACACTGCCGCTATAAGTGTATTTTTTTGCTAATATTTTAGCGTTTTCCCCTCTACTATAATGGTAGCATTTAAGCTTTAAAAATTTACTTACCGTTATTCCCCATCTCTTTTTCCCTTAATGTTACATAATCCTCCCATGTCATAGTTTCTTCATTTTCCTGCGTTTCATTATTTTTAATAACTCTATTTAGTATCTCGCACGCTGCTTTGATTTTTGCCTGTGAAGAATCGCTATTATGCATTTCATTAACTAGCACTTCAATTGCTCTTTCGACATTATTAGTCAGTAAATTAATAGCCCTTAATTTAGCTTGCCTATTCGTTTCTATGGCATATTCCTGATAATCTTGATATATCTTCCCATCTTTTCTAAACCAGCTAACTAAAGTATCGTAATTAACATCCAATAATTCAGACATTTTCTTATATTTTATGCCCGAGTATTTTAATTCACAGGCTTTTTGCTCAATATCGTTCATAAAAGTGTAAAAATATGTAAAAAAATGCTTTTTCCCTCTATATTAATTATATAATATTCAATTGAAAAATTTACTTCTAATAATGCCAGATAGATAAAATACTTAACTTTACTTACTTTTCTGCTATAATAGTAAATGGCACTACGTAATTAAACCCAAAGGACGACTCATAGTCGTTATCTCTTATTCTTACGAATAGAGATGGCGGCAGGAGCGTAAGAATTCCTTTGGGAACTATTACGTAGTGCCAACTAATCCTGTCGCCTTTTTTGGTTGGCAGAAAATAATAATTAATGAACAATCAAAATGAAAGAAGAAAAAAAGAAGCCAAAATTAATTGCTTCTGAAAAAATTGGTATCGCTATTTTACTAATTATTATCTTGGGAGTTGTAATTTTAATGTTAACTCCTAAGGATGATGAAAAAGATGGAAATACTAATAAAACTAGTTCGCAAACTTCAAATGTAAACCATGAAGAAGTAGAGCAAGGTGTTAATTTAAATAAATTATCTGGTTTTACTTTAAAAAGTTCTCAAGCGGGAATTTATACTTATAGCCCAGCCGGTAATAGTGATTTCTCTGTAGCGTTAACTAGTAGCAATGAAAATCTTGATATACATGCTGAAACTTATCCATTGGAAAAATCTACTAAAACTATTAATAACATTGAAGTTCAAATTGGCTACGAAGAAGACTACGAACTAAATGGAACTATGCTTACAAATGCTCATTCTTCACTTGCTTTTGATTTTAAATACGAAGATAAGTATTATAGTGGAGAGATATCAAACTTAAATGGTGAGCCAGCAAAAGAAGAATTAATAACTATTCTCAACAAATTAATCTTAACTTTTCAAAATTAAAAATTAAACTAATGAGGTAAATAGAATTAATTATCCTCTTTTGGTTGTTTTTTATTCATCCATTTATTCATCTGTCTTTCAACTTCGATTAAATCCTGTATTTCATTTTTATATTCTTCTGTAACTAATTTATAAAATTTTTCTTGAAAATCATTAAATACTTGATAATGACTATTTAATATTTTTTTTATTGGAATCATTTTTGCTTGTTTTGACAAAAAATCTTTAGACCCTCTTGTCCAATAAGTCGACTCAAGTATAGCCTCCTTAACTATGCCTAATTCCTGATTATTATTTTGACCATTTACTTGATTTTTAAGAGTAAAATTAGCTGCCACTTCTGGCAACTTTTCATGTATTGTGTAATTACGTAAATCCTTTAAAAAAATTATATTCTCGTCTTTTGATATATTATCTAATTCTTTTTTAAACTGCCTATCAATTTTATCATTATTTAATTTATGTCTAACTCGTCTAACGTGATCAACAAAAGTCGATACTGAACTTATATAATTTAATAATAAACGAGAAAATTCATATAGTAATCGATCTATTTTTTCTCTATTTTTTAAATATATTATTTCATCATCTTTCTCAAATATATTTATTAGTTTTGATAATTCATTATAATTAACCCTAAAAGAATAGTGAGTTACAGCTAAGTGCTTTAGAAGTCTAATAATTTTAGTTCCCTTTAGTGTTTCACGTTTCTCATGTAATGTTAATATATTCATATATTTATATTAATTTCCAGCATAAGGACCCCACTCATCTATTGGCAACTCTACAGCAGAAACATTTGGCATTCTATATGCTGTTGGATCAACGCCCTGCTTAAAACTTTGTATAGGAATTTTTATTCTTGAAACAATATCTCTATGACATTTTTTAAATTTTATCTCTTTACCACATGGGCATTTATCATTAGATTTCGCCTTTAAAAATTCGTTAATGTTTTGTGAGGGGTGAATTAAAAATTCGTATGCTTCTTTCTCTTTTTCTGAAAAAAATATTTCTTTTTTTCTAATATAACCTGAGCTGCCCCCACCTCTATGTCCAATAAATACTTGTGAAGGAAACTCCATTTTGTATCGATCTATAACTTTTTTTAAATCATTTTCATTTTGACCAACACATTTTAAATAAGAGTTATTAATAATTACAGCATTAAATTCATGAATTTGTGATTCATCTAATTTATTTATGCCCGATTCGGATAAAAGTGATGAGCTATCAGAATGCCAATACGCAGCATAATACTTTGAGGATATTGGTATCAAAATTAAAGTTTCTTTTATTCCTATATGACGATTAGAAATATTGGCGAATTGAGTTTTTATTTTTAAGGCAGCCGTAGAAATAAACTGATCGCTAATTAAGAAGTTTTCATCACTTTCAATAATAGCAAATTTATAACATTCTTTTATAGTTTGCGACAATAAACTTATGTATCTTTGATTATGAATTTTTTTTGTTAATAAAGGTATTTTATGTTTTGAATCTATGCTTGAAAATTCAGTTAGTAACGCTCCGCTACGATAATAAAACACGACAAAAATAGATAATAGTTTTTCAAATAATTCTTGTATATATGAAAATTCTACCTGATTTTTTTTATACTTTTCTATAGCTTCTATAACATCTTTAACCTTAGGTGCAATTTCTGAATCGATATTCGAAAAATATTTTTCTACTGCATTTAAATCAAGATGATCATCCTCATAAATGAATCTTGCAGACATTGATTTCTCTGGTGTTGAGGGATAAATTTTAGGAACACTTAATAATGCTTCAAATATTTTATTATCTGAATTAATAAAATTTTTTAATAAACCAACTGGTATATAATGTTGGTTTTTAACTACACTTTCATCATACTTTTCTTGTTGCATATAAAGATAATATATCCTTATATAACTAAATTGGCAATATCAAATTAAATTAAGTGGATGTTTATGTATCTCGCTCTGAAGTAACTCCGTAGATGTTGAAAGATATATCGTAGTCGTTTTTATATCACTATGCCCCATAATCTTGGATAATGTATAGATATTACAGCCTCCGTCAAGCATTAGCGTAGCAAAAGTATGGCGGAGCTTGTGAAGATGAAATTTAAAGTCTACCAAGGCTTCCATGGTATCTTGTACATGCTTCAAGCCATTATCAGTAAGCCCAACATCTCGGTTTGAAGATACAAAAAACTGTTCTGCATATTTCCCCTCTTTTACTCTGAGATTAACATAACGAGTTAAAACTGAATGAAGCTTACTTGATATTGGCACAAAGCGGTCTTTATCGCCCTTAGCTTCACGAATGCTCAATCTATTGTTAGTTAGGTCAACATCTTGCATAGTTAACTTTAAAACTTCACCCTTACGCAAACCAGCATGTAGAAACACGGTATACATTGCATGATTACGAATACGGGTGAATTCTTTTACTGCACTCTCATGTAAGGCTTTGTCTAATATTTGTTGTGCTTGTTGTTTTGTCAAAGCTTTTGGGAGTCTTCTGCCCAAACTAGGCTTATCAATATTCTCAAATGGATTCTTGGCTATAAAGCTATTTTTAACTAAGTAATCAAAAAACACCTTAAGGCGTTTGTGGTATGTGATAAATGTTGCTGGCAACCAATTTCTTTCAGTTCTCCCCCAGTAAAAAAACTTTTGTACTTTTGTTTCGGTAATCTGTTCAAAAGAATTGATCTCAGGAAAATGTTTAAGAAATATTCCCAGGGCAATCTGATAACCTAATATAGTTTTAGGGCTAAAACCCTTAAAAGCAATTTGATATTCACAAAATTGCTCATGGACTTGTTTAATTTTCATATTCATACTTGTTTTATGTGGAAGTATGAATGCTCTGGTTAGTTGGAGCCGTTGTGCGGGATTGAACCGCAGACCTCACGCTTACCATGCGTGTGCTCTACCAACTGAGCTACAACGGCAAATGACTGTTTTAACGACCCCTTCCACCATAGAAGTGGTCGGTCTCACTTGTTAAATTGCAATTTCTTATCTAAGTTTAGCGAAAATATTACTTATTTGGATAGACCACTTCCTTACCATGGGAATGCTCTACCGACTGAGCTACAACGGCCCGAGGCATTTGCTTACGCAACTGCACGGGTAAACCTATAACTCTTCGATCTGCTTCAAGTATTCTTCTAACTTATTATTATCAGGATTAACTTCTTTCAACTGCTTATAAGTATTCTTAGCTTCAAATCTTTCTTTATTTATAATGCTTTGCTGTAATAACAAATCTAAATTCTTAGGATTTTTAGGAGAAATTTTTACTGCAGTTTTAAAATTCTTAAAAGCTTCTTTAGGATCATCTAAATTTCTATTTAATAATCCCAGCTCTCTCCAAATATAATCATTTTCTGGATCAAGATCTTTAGCAAAATTTAAAGTCTCTTGAGCATGTTCATAATCTTTTAAATTCATGTAAACATCAGACAAACAAGAATAAACGTCTATGTTTTTTCCATCTAATCCCAAAGCCTCGATACATTTACCTTCTGCCTCGTGATATTCTTTCTTATCTCTTAAATTCTTAGCGTCTTCCAATAAAACATTAACCTTTTGTCGACTAAGTTCTTTTTCCTCTTGAGTCTTTGGCTTAGTCTGCTCTGTATTTTCTTTATACTTTTTTTCTAATCTAATTATTTTCAAATAAAACCCCTTAAATAATTCAGAAATTTTTTCAAAAATTGGACCAAAAACATCTTGCCACTTAGATTTAGACTCATCTAACCGTCTGATAATTCTTTTCTCAACTATAGAATGCTTTGTTTCTTTTTGCTGATGGCTTTTCATAGCCTCTAAGTCAATCGTCTTTAGCTTTGGCCATTTACGCACTAATAAAACTATTAGCGTAATTAAAGCCGCTAGAAAAATTATCCCTGGAATTAAGTAGTATAAATATGTCATTATTTTTCTTTATTCTTACATTTCCCACATCCAGAGCATCCGGCTTTACGACAGCCTAAAAATTCTTCTACTACTGTGTCTTTATCAATTCTCAACTTCAAACTATGTCGTAAAATGTGCCAGCCAATTACTTTACCTTGGCCATGCTCTTTACTTTTATAAGTGCTGCCTAGTTGAGGCATTTTTTCACTCATTTCTCGATAGCCTAAAGCCTCGTAATTTAAACAACATTTTAAACGTCCACAAACTCCAGAAAGTCTTTCAGAGCCTCGGTGTTCAATGTGCTGCAATCTAGCTAAGTCAGTTGTAATATTTCCTAGATCATCTAAAAAAGTAGAGCAACATAATTTTCTTCCACAAGGTCCGATTCCCCCGCTTTGTTTAAGCTCGTCACGAATTCCAATTTGTTGAAGCCTAACATTTTTACCAAAATGTTTAACTAAATCTTTTACTAATTCTCTAAAATCAACTCTAGTATCAGAGGTAAAAGCAAAAGTTACCTTAGACTCATCAAAAGAAAAATTACAATCAACCAACTTCATTGGTAAATCATATTTTCTAACTAATTGCTTACAAATCTTCAAAGCATCAGATCTGCTTTCTTGTTGTTTTTTAAACTTTTCTAAATCTTCTAATTCTGCAACTCGTAAAACTTTTTTCAAAGGAGCTTCTAACTCACTTTCTTCAATTTGCCCCAAGTCTACAACCTTTCCTATTTCATGACCTTTTTCTACTTCTACCACAGCCCAATCTCCAGGTTTCAGCTCTAGGCTGCCTGGATCAAACTTTTGAGAATTCTCCCAATTGTAAAATTTTACTTCAATAAAGTTCATTATTATAAAGAATAACGAATAAATTTATTAACCTTAATATTTTCTCCAATTTTAGAAATCTTTTCTTGTAAATATTCTTCCACAGTCTGTTCTTCATTCTTTAAAAAAGACTGATTCATTAAACAAACTTCAGAATAAAATTTATTTACTTTTCCTTCTAAAATTTTAGCAATAACTTCTTCTGGCTTTCCTTCTTTCTTTAATTGCTCAGTATAAATTTCTTTTTCTTTAGCTAAAACATCTTCTGGCACATCTTCTGAGGTATTATACGTAGGATTAAAAGCCGCAATGTGCATAGCTAAATCATGAACCAATTCTTTAAAATCTTCGTTCTTAGCTACAAAGTCAGTTTCACAATTTACTTCAATTAAAACACCAACTTTTCCACCTGGATGGATATAAGCATCTACTAAACCTTCGTTGGTTCCACGATCAGCTTTTTTAGCCGCCACTCTTTGGCCATCTTTTCTAAAAAGCTCAATTGCTTTATCAAAATCACCGTCAGCCTCTTGTAAAAACTTTTTAGCGTCCATCATTCCGGCTCCGGTTTCGTCTCTTAATTTTTTTACTAATTCCGCTGTGATTGCCATATTATTTATTTTTTAATTTCTTTCTTAACTTCTTTTTTCTTAGCAACTTCTGGCTTTTTAGGAGCTTCTTTTGGGGCTGGTTTAGCTACTGGGTTAGCTTTTCCTTCTACAATTGCTTCACAAATTAAACCAGTCATGTAATCTAATGATTTTAAAGCATCATTATTAGCTGGAACAGCATAAGTCACCATTTCTGGATTATCATTTGTATCTGATAAAGCAATAGTGGCTACTCCTTTTTTAGTTGCTTCTTTAACCGCAGTTTTATCTTCTTTAATATCAACTAAAAATACTGCGTCTGGAATTCTATCCATGTTTTCCATTCCGCCAACTACTTTATCTAATTTTTCAATTTTCTTTTGAAAATCTAATTGTTCTTTTTTAGTATACTTTTCTAAGTCTCCTCTTTCTTGATCTCTTTTTAAACGTCTTAATTCTTTCATTAAGCGAGATACATGAGCATAGTTGGTTAGTAATCCACCAGTCCAACGCTCAGTTGCATAAGGCATGCCGCATTCTTCAGCATATTTTTTAACTAAATCCTTAGCTTGCTTTTTTGTTCCTACAAACAAAATAACCTTACCTTGGCTAGCTAAGTCTTTTACTACTTCTCGAGCTTTTTCTAATTTCTCTTTGGTTTTTTCCAAATCAATGATGCAAAGATCATTTTTATTGGTAAAAATAAAAGGATCCATTTTAGGATGCCTCTTGCTTGCTTTGTGCCCAAAATGAACACCAGCTTTCAGCATTTCAGTTAACGAAATGTCTTTCATAAGTTTTGTCCTTAATCTTCTACTATTATCATCTTAAAGACCTCTATACAGAGGCAGGTTTTAAGATTGTGATAACAGTATGCTTATTTATTAATTTATCCCGATTTTGCTAAGCAAAATCGAGGATCCTCGATCTCTTATCCTATTAATATTGAAAATCGGGAATAGTCATATCATAAACAAAATGCCATATTTTGTCAAGTACCCCTATTTTCCTTGACATATTCTTATTATTTGTTATAGTATCTTCATATGAAAAAAGACACTCACCCAAAATACCACCAAGCTACAGTTACTTGTGCTTGCGGTAACACATTTGAAACTGGCTCTACTTTAGAAAAAATCGAAGTAGAAGTCTGTTCTTCTTGCCATCCTTATTTTACAGGTAAGCAAAAATTTGTAGACACTGCTCGCAGAGTCGAAAAATTTGAAGAAAAACGTGCTAAAGTTGAAGCTAAGCAAAAAGGTAGTAAACACACCTCAAAAAAGACTAAACGCGCTGAAAAAGACGCTGCTCGAGCCACTTCTAACAAAGCTGGTAAAAAAGCTGCTAAAGAAGCAAAAGCTACAGAAAAAAGCGAAAATTAACGACTTTATATACAGCCCCCTTTGTAATACAAGGGGGTTTTGTATAACCAAAAAATATGCAAAATAAAGCCAAAGAACTAAAAGACAAATTAGCTAGCTTAGAATCCGATTTACAAAATCCGGATATTATTAATAATCCTGATAAATATAGAAAAGCTTCTGTATCTTATGAAGAAATAAAAGAAAAAGTTGCTTTATTTGAAGAATTAGCTAAAACTGAAGAAAACTTAAAACAAGCTGAGGAAACTTTAAAAGACCCAGAGATGAAAGAATTAGCTGAGGCAGAAATCGAAGAGCTGGCTGCCAAGAAAAAAGAATTAGACGAACAAATTAAATTAGCCTTAATTCCTAAAGACCCAAATGACGCTAAAGATGCCTTAGTAGAAATCCGTGCCGGAGCCGGTGGTGACGAAGCTGCTTTATTTGCGGCTAATCTTTTTAGAATGTATTCTCGCTATGCTGAAGAAAAAAAATGGTCTGTTAGCGTTTTAAGCTCTAACCAAATCGGCATTGGCGGATTTAAAGAAGTAATTTTAGAAATCAAAGGCGCCAATGTCTTTGCTGATTTAAAATATGAAAGTGGAGTTCATCGAGTTCAACGTGTTCCGGAAACAGAAAAACAAGGTCGTGTTCACACTTCTACGGCCACTGTTGTAATTTTACCTGTAGCTGAAGAAGTAGAGCTTAAAATCGAACCCAACGAATTAAAAATAGACGTCTTCCGTTCTTCTGGCCCTGGCGGACAAAGTGTAAACACTACCGACTCTGCGATTCGGATTACCCACATCCCTACCGGCTTAGTTGTTTCTTGCCAAGACGAAAAATCTCAGCACAAAAATAAAGCTAAGGCTTTAAAGATTTTACAATCTCGTTTACTAGCTGCTAAGGAAGAAGAAGAACGAGCTAAACAAGGAGAAGCTAGAAAATCTCAAGTTGGCAGTGGCGACCGCAGTGAAAAAATTAGAACTTATAACTATCCTCAAGATAGAATCACTGACCATCGCATTAAGCAAAACTGGAACAACCTAGAAACTATTTTAGATGGACAAATCCAACAAATTATTAACACTCTTAGAGAATATGACCATAAGGCAATCCTTGAGTCTATGGACCAAAATTAAAAAAGCGTCCCAGTCTCCTTTACTAGACGCTGAATTATTATTGGCCCATGTCTTAAAAAAACCTCGGGAATTTTTATATACCTACCCAGAAAAAAAGCTTACTTCTGCTCAGTATCAAAACTTCAAAAAACTTATTAATAAGCGCGCTAAATACTGGCCTATTGCCTATTTAACTGGTATCAAAGAATTCTATGGCCTAGATTTTATCGTTAATAAAGACGTTTTGATCCCCCGCCCTGAAACTGAAGAATTAGTCGACTTGGCTAAAGGTAAGATTATAGTAGATGTTGGCACAGGCTGTGGTAACATTGCTATTGCTATTGCCAAAAAACTTCCTCAATCTAAAGTAATCGCTACAGATATTTCTAAAAAAGCCTTAGACGTAGCTAGAGAAAACGCCAAAAAAAACAAAGTTAAAGTAGAATTTTATCAAGGCTCTATGTTAGAAGCTTTGCCTAAGAAATATTATAATAAAATAGATTTAATAGTTTCCAATCCTCCTTACCTTCCAAAAAATCAGGCCAATAAAAAATCTTTACAACACGAACCAATGGTCGCTCTTACTCCACCCCAAGGTAAAAAACCAAATTACTGGATAGATAAACTTCTTAAACAAGCTCCAAAATATTTAAAACCAAACGGCCGCATCATCTATGAAGGCCGTGATGGACAGATTTTTTCTTTGTAAAAAAAGAAGGGTGGGCGCGTAGCTTGTCAGGCATACGCGCGCACCCGTTGTCTAGAGGAGGCCGAGCTTCTTCTTCATCTTCTCGGTATACTCCCAGCCTTCCGGCAAGTAGCCCAGGGGGTCCACGCTCTTCTTGTTACGGTTGAGCTGGATGTGGACATGGGGTCCGGTCGAGCTTCCAGTCGAACCGCAGGTCCCGATCTGCTGACCTGCCTCTACGGTATCACCGACCTTGACCATTCGCTTCTGGAAGTGACAGTAGTGGGAACCCCACTCTGCCCCCATTCCATAGCCGTGGTCGATATCGATGAGGTTTCCACAGCCCTTGCCAGGAGTTCCATGCAAGAAGGACGCCGTCACCAGCCCATCAGACACTGCATAGACTGGTTCTCCCAGTGTGCAGCTCACGTCGATGGCGGGGTGGGGACTGTTCTTCTTCTTCGTCTTAGGGTGAGTCCTCTTACCGTAGATACTGGTGACCCACGGCTCATCACCGACCCATGACAGGAAGACCTCGTTCTGCGGGTTGGCCCGCATGTAGGTCGACTTCAGGTGGCGGTAGGGCTTGACCACGGCGAAGCGCTTGTCTTCTGGGCAATGGTAGCCATGGCCACCGATGGGCCAACCCCACGACCAGCACAGGATCGGGCGGTCCGAGGGCGGCTCCCAGTCCAGGTACAGGTCTTCCAGGTGGACAAGCTCCTGGTCGGGCGTAGCGTTCAAGCCGGCCTTGACCGTCATCACACCAACCTCGATAACCTTGCTAGCCCCCCAGAAGAGAGCCAAGAAGACCAGGGCGACGCCCACATAGTCGCTGAGATAGTACTTCTTCATGATGCTCTCCAATAGAGGCGAAGGGTAAAAAGAGGGAAGGAACGTGAATTACTAGACCTTGTATCCTAGCATAAAAATACCATTTTGTCAATAGTAAGCCATATTTATTAGCTAATATTAGCTAAAATTATAAATTATGCTATAATAAAAGCATAATTAAAGGAGAAAAAAATTATGTTTAACAAAACAATACTCTTGACCCTGGCTGGTCTTTTTTTATTAGCTTTACCAGTCTCTGCCGCGAATATCTATGACTTAACTTGGCTATCCACTCATGCGGATTACCATGAAGTCTCCCCTTCTATTTCTAACAGCGGTAAAAAAGTTATTTGGACATCTTACTATCTTTACGACACTCTTTGGGGCGAACCAGACCAAAATGAAATGCGCATAAACTATTATTACAAAAAAAACACTACTACTTGGTTAGTGCGCGACATTATCGGTGAAGACGTTACCTATTTTGACTATAGCTACGCCAAAATATCTGGCGACGGAAGTAAAATAGCTTTTATAGCTAAACCCGCTAATTCAAATGGTTACAAACTTTACTTAATGAATACCAAGGGCAAGTTATTAGAAACCTATGATTTTATAGACTTAGCTGAGGATAGATACTCTAGTTACAACATTGATCATACTAGCATTATAGATTTTGCTTTTAGTAACGACGCTAATGAAATCCTGGCTCGAGTTCAAGCTTATACTTGTGCTAGTGAATCTGCTACTCCAGGAGAATTTACTGTCGCAGTTAATAGAAACAAAGACTTTGCCATAGATATAGGCCTAACCAAAATCGCTATTGACGACATCTCTGGTAAAGGAAATATTTTTACTTATTTAAAAACAGTTAACGAGCTGCAATACATTTACTATGCTAGTTTCCCTAAAAAAGCCACTAGCACTCCTAGTGGAATTCAACTAGCTTTAGTTTCTACTAACAAAGGCTGCACTTTAAATAAACTAGGCACTAAAGCTGCCTGCGCTATTAACGACGACGAATTCTTTATCATTACCTTAAGCAATCAACAAACCAGTTCTTATTATGATCTAAATAGAGACTTTTATTGGCAGCCTTATTTAACCAATAAAAATTGGGTAGTCATGCATGGAGATTATAAAGAAGGCGTCAACTTAGTCCGAGCTGATGGAACCAAGCTTTTTAGAACCAATAAACAAACTAGAGAAGACTATCCTTGCGACGACATAGCTATTGATATTGATGGCGACATTATTATCTGTGAATCTTACTCTTATGTAGAAGGCTCTGACGGATCTTATGCTAGCTCTTCTAATATTTATAGACTTAAAATAAATCTAGACAACTTAAAGCCTAAAGGCCTAAAAGTAACTAACAAATCCGGAAACAAAGCCCGCCTTACTTGGACTGCAGTTCGCGGAGCAGCCCGTTATAAAATTAAAGTAAATAATAAAATCTATACTAGTACTAAAAATAAAATTACTATCTCCAACCTTAAATCAGGCACTGAATATACTTATAAAGTAAGAAGTGTTTTTAGCAACGACAACAAAAGCGATTGGTCAAAATCAAAAACATTAACATATAATTAAACAAAAACTATGCTTAAAAAACTATCCTTGTTTTTAGTAGTTTGTCTAATGGTTTTTGCTGTTACCCAAATAGCAATGGCTAAAGACGACTCTGAAGAAAGTGTCACTATTCCTGAATGGGACAATCCCTATGAAGTCCCTGAAGACATTCAAGAAGATTTAGACAACGCCGAAACCTGCTACGACCTAATGACTGCTCGTCTAGCCAAATATAAAGACGAAGCTCGTTATTGGAGAGGCATTGCTGAGGCAGACTCTAAAGGTTCTCAAAAAATGCTAGAAGCTTTAGATGAGATCCAGGGACTGCAAAAACTAGTCGCTAAAAATAGAACTTCTTTAGAAAAAAAATCAGACTCTAGGGCAAAGTGTATCTTAGCTACCAGCCAAGATAAATTTCAAGAATATTCAAATGAAATTAAAAACAAAATTAATGTTGCCGGATACTATATTCACGTCAATGGAGACGAAGCCGTATTAACTGATGACGATCCAGATTCACGCTGTGCTAAAGCCGCTGTTTTATTTGGTAGCCTAGAAGAAGAATTAACTACTACTAAAAATAAGCTTAAAGAAAAAATCTTAGAAGGAAGCTTAGAAAAAAGTGCTTATGCTGCAGAATTAATAAAAATATCTGAAGATAATTATGCTCATGCTTATGAGCTAGACGTAGAATATAATAAAAACTTAGGTAATAAGAAAAAAATGCGTCTTTGTACTGGGATTATTGATGAATCTAATCTGGGCATAGGAATACTTACTGATGCAAAAGAATATTATAAAGGAAAAAAAGAAGACAAATCTGATAACTACAGCAACTTAGAATCTAAAGCTAAAATGATGGGAGAAATTATAGCTGAAAAACAATTAGAAGCCTTAGCTTTAACTAATGAAACTATAAGAGAAGAAGTTTTAGATGACTTAAACAATGCCAAGGAACAAATTCTAGAGGTTTTAAAATGGATTGCTAGTGAAAAATACGATAAAAAACAAGAAAGCAGCGACTTAATCAGTAACGCCCTTGATAATATTAAAAGTGATATTAAAACTATAGACAAAACTCTTTACGGCGCCGACATGGAAGAATTAACTAAAAAAGAAAAAAAGGCTAAAGCAAATAAATTAATCAAATCTGCTACTACCCACATTAAAGACCTTCGCTCTAAAGCTGCTAAAAAAGCCAAAAAAGATGACACTGAAGATGAAAAAGATTACGTTCGTTATGCTAAGCAAGTTGCTTTAAAAGATGCTGTTGCTGCTAAAAAAACAGCTAAGAGCTATAAAAATAGCAAAGAATATGACGAAACTCTAAAAAGTGTTTACAGTGCCATTCAAACTGCTAAAAATGGAAAAGATATTTTAAAAGAAGTTAAATAATAACTACAATTTAATTAATCTACCTTGGCTCCCTCTTCAATGATAAGGCGGGAGCCATTTCCTATATTTATATGATAACTTGATAAATCCATGTCTAGGGTTACTCCACTAGAAATAGTTAAAGTTATTCCATCATCAATCTCTACATTGCCCGGAGCAGTATCATCACTTTCAAGTGAACAATCAGTACTAACCGTCCAATCTCCTGAAGAAGGAACTGCACAAACATCAGCCGTTGCCTCTCCATCTCCTCCTCCAACCGAAGCTTTTCCTAATTTAGCCGCTGTCCCAGAGCCATAAGTAATTAGAATATCATCAATAATTATAATATCACTGCTAGACCCAGTATTATTTTCTATTTCCATTTCATATTCTACTCCAGCTGTTAAGTACTCACTACTAATTTCAAACCATTCATCACAACGTTTAGATGAACCAAAATAGTAAGAATCTACATATCCATCACCAGTAGAATCATATCCTACATCACAAGTCCCTTCTCCAGAAGTAGTAGTTCCATAAAAATCAATCGTATCAGACAATAAAGTACTGCTTCCATCAGAAGTTCTTATGGTAACTGGAACTGAATCACTTTTAGTACCAGAA